>NZ_JBBOVM010000008.1:0-2473 GCF_038006605.1 Staphylococcus sp. FSL W8-0271 | reverse complement strand
GAAATGCGATTAAGCTTTTTCTAATTCACATAAGCGTGCAGGTTTAAAGTACATAAAAAATATAATGAAAAAAAGCATCATTATACTAACGTTATACCAACATTATACTCTCATTATACTAATTGCTTATTCCAATTTCCTATTGGTTGGAACCAACAGGCGTTAGTGTGTTGTTGAGTTGGTACTTTCATGGGATTAATCCCATGAAACCCCCAACCAACTCGCCAAAGCTTTGGCTAACACACACGCCATTCCAACCAATAGTTTTCTCGGCATAAAGCCATGCTCTGACGCTTAAATGCACTAATGCCTTAAAAAAACATTAAAGTCTAACACACTAGACTTATTTACTTCGTAATTAAGTCGTTAAACCGTGTGCTCTACGACCAAAAGTATAAAACCTTTAAGAACTTTCTTTTTTCTTGTAAAAAAAGAAACTAGATAAATCTCTCATATCTTTTATTCAATAATCGCATCAGATTGCAGTATAAATTTAACGATCACTCATCATGTTCATATTTATCAGAGCTCGTGCTATAATTATACTAATTTTATAAGGAGGAAAAAATATGGGCATTTTTAGTATTTTTGTAATCAGCACAGTTCATTATCAACCAAACAAAAAATAAGTGGTTATAATGAATCGTTAATAAGCAAAATTCATTATAACCAAATTAAAGAGGGTTATAATGAACGAGAAAAATATAAAACACAGTCAAAACTTTATTACTTCAAAACATAATATAGATAAAATAATGACAAATATAAGATTAAATGAACATGATAATATCTTTGAAATCGGCTCAGGAAAAGGGCATTTTACCCTTGAATTAGTACAGAGGTGTAATTTCGTAACTGCCATTGAAATAGACCATAAATTATGCAAAACTACAGAAAATAAACTTGTTGATCACGATAATTTCCAAGTTTTAAACAAGGATATATTGCAGTTTAAATTTCCTAAAAACCAATCCTATAAAATATTTGGTAATATACCTTATAACATAAGTACGGATATAATACGCAAAATTGTTTTTGATAGTATAGCTGATGAGATTTATTTAATCGTGGAATACGGGTTTGCTAAAAGATTATTAAATACAAAACGCTCATTGGCATTATTTTTAATGGCAGAAGTTGATATTTCTATATTAAGTATGGTTCCAAGAGAATATTTTCATCCTAAACCTAAAGTGAATAGCTCACTTATCAGATTAAATAGAAAAAAATCAAGAATATCACACAAAGATAAACAGAAGTATAATTATTTCGTTATGAAATGGGTTAACAAAGAATACAAGAAAATATTTACAAAAAATCAATTTAACAATTCCTTAAAACATGCAGGAATTGACGATTTAAACAATATTAGCTTTGAACAATTCTTATCTCTTTTCAATAGCTATAAATTATTTAATAAGTAAGTTAAGGGATGCATAAACTGCATCCCTTAACTTGTTTTTCGTGTACCTATTTTTTGTGAATCGATTATGTCTTTTGCGCATTCACTTCTTTTCTATATAAATATGAGCGAAGCGAATAAGCGTCGGAAAAGCAGCAAAAAGTTTCCTTTTTGCTGTTGGAGCATGGGGGTTCAGGGGGTGCAGTATCTGACGTCAATGCCGAGCGAAAGCGAGCCGAAGGGTAGCATTTACGTTAGATAACCCCCTGATATGCTCCGACGCTTTATATAGAAAAGAAGATTCAACTAGGTAAAATCTTAATATAGGTTGAGATGATAAGGTTTATAAGGAATTTGTTTGTTCTAATTTTTCACTCATTTTGTTCTAATTTCTTTTAACAAATGTTCTTTTTTTTTTAGAACAGTTATGATATAGTTAGAATAGTTTAAAATAAGGAGTGAGAAAAAGATGAAAGAAAGATATGGAACAGTCTATAAAGGCTCTCAGAGGCTCATAGACGAAGAAAGTGGAGAAGTCATAGAGGTAGACAAGTTATACCGTAAACAAACGTCTGGTAACTTCGTAAAGGCATATATAGTGCAATTAATAAGTATGTTAGATATGATTGGCGGAAAAAAACTTAAAATCGTTAACTATATCCTAGATAATGTCCACTTAAGTAACAATACAATGATAGCTACAACAAGAGAAATAGCAAAAGCTACAGGAACAAGTCTACAAACAGTAATAACAACACTTAAAATCTTAGAAGAAGGAAATATTATAAAAAGAAAAACTGGAGTATTAATGTTAAACCCTGAACTACTAATGAGAGGCGACGACCAAAAACAAAAATACCTCTTACTCGAATTTGGGAACTTTGAGCAAGAGGCAAATGAAAAACAAGAAAATGCATTATCTGATTATTATTCTTTCAAGGACTAGTATAACATAAAATCGTCTACAAATAGACAAAAAACCTGCACGCTTAATGTAGATCAAAAGCTTAACGCAAATGAAATAGATTGACCTCCCAATAACACCACGTAGTTATTGGGAGGTCAATCTAT
>NZ_JBBOVM010000007.1:0-4486 GCF_038006605.1 Staphylococcus sp. FSL W8-0271 | reverse complement strand
TTGCTTTATTCCAATTGCTTTATTGACGTTGAGCCTCGGAACCCTTAACAATCCCAAAACTTGTCGAATGGTCGGCTTAATAGCTCACGCTATGCCGACATTCGTCTGCAAGTTTAGTTAAGGGTTCTTCTCAACGCACAATAAATTTTCTCGGCATAAATACGTGGTCTACTTTTTATTCTTACTCACTTTGATAGCAAAAAACGCCATTCCAATACAAAACCACATACCTATAATCGATATCCAAATAGCAGTCATAAAATCGCTCCTTTTTAGCAAACTTTATCACAAAAAATATTAAAATTTTAAATACCTGTTATAATATTAATATAGCAATGAGAAGTGACGGCTTCTCCTTCAGAAATCATCAATCAATGATTTCTTTTATAAGCGTTAATAAGGCTTTTAACAGATTAATTATTTCTGTTAAAAGCCTTATTTTTATCTATCCAAATCAAAACCTTTATCTTTGCCTTTACTACGCATCTTACTATTCTCAAATTGCATACGTTTCACTTCGTTATCTTTTCGTTGGAACATACGTTTATCATTGTCATCAACAGTAACCATTTCTCTGTATTTATCTTTAAAATTACTTTTAACTTTATTATCAATCATATTAATCCCTTTATGATAAACATCTTCCCCAACTGCTTGTTTGATTATTTTACATCCACTTTTCACAAGACTTATATCTGATTTATGCTCTCTTATCACTTCATCACGTTCATTTGCTACTTTTTTATTTTGTTTCTTAAGTTTTGAATTTTCATCCTGTAAACGTCTAATATGCTCTTTATCTTGCTTACGTTCTTTTCCTGAGTTTAATTCTGTGAATGTTGGTTCTAAACGAGCAGCTAACGCTGATCGTTGTTTAAGTATTTTATAATTATCCTCTGAAATAATTACTTTACCTGTAGCCTCTTTTTCTTTTGAAAACAGACTAGGTTTTTTATACTCATATTCATATTTGTCATTTACAGGCTCATTTAAGACATTTATTAAATTTTGGTACTCTTCTTCCTCTTTTTGTTTTTTTGCTCTTATTTCGTCTAATTTTACTTTCTCATATGCATTTTTCTCTTTATATTCATCTATTTGTGAATCTACAGAACCTAAAATATCTAAATGTCTATCTCGTTCTTGTTTCAAATCCTCGATTTTTTTCGACTCTTTATGCTTTTGATTTTCTATATTTTGAGCTTCTTTCTTTAATTTTGGTAACTTAATTTCTTCCCAATCTTTCAATTCACTTTTCATATTGTCATAGCTTGCTTTTATAGGTTTAATTTCTCTCTTGTAATGGTCTATTAAACGTTGATGGTTTTGAATTTGTTTTTCTGTCCCTTTAAGTGTTTGTCTAGCAAATTCTTTTTCTTTCTCATGGTATTTAGTTTCACTCTTATACTGCTCAACTTGGCGATGCTTTCGCTCTGTTTTATTTTTAGATTCTCCACGTTCTAATCTATATCCTTTATCATTCAAATATTGATTAAATCTGTCTTGAAATTCTGTTAATGATTTTTTATTACCAATTACTTCTTTAGCGCTCAAACGACCATCTTCTGTAATCGGGACAAATCCATAATGCATATGTGGTGTTTTCTCGTCCATATGAACCGTTGCATAAAGCAAATTTTCTTTTCCATACTCATTTTCTAAAAATTGCTTGGAATCTTCAAAAAAGCTCTTTATATCTTCTGTACTCTTAAATTTAAAAAAATCCTCGTCTGATGTAATAACGCCATCAATATGTTTAATAGCATCATTTCGTATTTTTCTTTTACCTGCATAATTCTGTTCTATTTTCTCATCTATTTTTTGATTAAAATCAATATCACTATCATTCACTAAATCATAATTTAAATACGACTTCTCTAAATCTATATCATCATTTTCATAATTTTTATTTTCTCTTTGAACATGTTTTTGGATTCCAGTTGTGTTTGTTTTTGATTTTACTCTTGCAACTCTAATTATAGAATACGACATATAATTGCCCTCCTGTTTCATTGGTTTTCGTGGCCTTTATTTATTAAAGTCTAACACACTAGACTTATTTACTACGTTTCATAAGTCATTAGTGCGTGTGCTCTGCGAGGCTTGTTTTTGTGCAAGCACAAAAAATGGACTGAACAAGTCAGTCCATAAGTTCAAAACCTAAACCTAAGCAACCAAAAATGGTGGTTGCTAATGTTCATAAATTTTATGATCACTTACGTGTATAAAATTCAATTCACTTCCAAAATCTAAATTCACGCTGCCAAAAATCAATCTGCTTTTGCAATTGTTTTTCGTTAGCTTTTAAAGTCAATTTCATTAATTCAGTTAAATCAATTGGAGATATTTCTTTAATCATTTTTTTGAATTTAGTCTTAGTATTCTTACTTAGCTTTCCCCACATACTTTCTTC
The DNA here is from genome assembly GCF_038006605.1 of Staphylococcus sp. FSL W8-0271. NCBI lineage: Bacteria > Bacillati > Bacillota > Bacilli > Caryophanales > Staphylococcaceae > Staphylococcus > Staphylococcus sp. FSL W8-0271. The sequence goes on along the minus strand of NZ_JBBOVM010000007.1, from coordinate 2,073 downwards.
ATGTAGCAAAGTATAAACCATAGCTTGCTCGTTAATTTTTTCTAAAGTAGTCCACGCAGGTTTCAAGATATGTAAATCATTAAAACAATCATTCCAATAATCAACCATATCTCTTTTAAGTTCAACTTCTATACGCCATAGATGTTCAGACATAACTTCAACATCTGCGTTGTCTTTACGTTCTTGCTTTTTATTGTAAATTCTAATAAATCTATCACTATCTCTTACACCGAAATATTTTGTTTCAGGCTTACCATTGCGACCGTAAAAAATAGTTTTCTTAACTGCTTTATCAGTCATTGCATAATAATCACTCAAATCATCTTCGAAATCAAAAGCTAAATCTAATCTCGTAAAACCGTCATCTTCCATGTAGTCGATAATATTTTCTTTTAACCAAATCATTTCTTCATGTGAAAGCTTATTTGGATTAAATTCGACACGCATATTACGTCTATCCCAAGTATCTGCTTTTACTTTGTCATATTCGATATAAACTTTTTCTTGTAGTGCTTTAGCTTTAAATTTTGTTTGAAGTATATCCCAAAGTCGTATTTGTGGCTCTACGCTCATAAAATCAGATAGCTTTTTAGCATTATTTTTGTTTAAATTCCCAACGATTGTCATAGCATCAAAACTTAATTCGGGTTGAGATTTTCCCAAAGTTTGACCACTTAACCGGCTATTAGAGTAGCCGGTTTTAGAAAAATTATCTGAATCGTGATTTTCTAAGTGATTTGAATGATTTGTATGATTATTTTTACTCATAAAAAAATCGACTCCTTAATTTTGTTTAAGAAGTCGCTCACCCAATTACGTATACAAATATATATCTTGAAGAATATACAAATATCGTTTAATATCAAGATATACAAAATTGCAAAAACACATGCTAAATGTTTTTTATCTTTGGATGTCGTTCACAAACTTTGGTCGGTGGGTGAGCGACTTCTTCGTATTTTGTTATTAATATAACACTATCAAAAGACTTGGTCTAATTAGATCAAGTCTTTTTTAGTACCAAAACTTATTACATAATCAAAACTTAATTCTCTTTAGATAATTTATATTGCTGGTAAGTATAATAAACTATCAATGATTGCACTACTACTTGTGAAAAAGCTAATGATACTCGAATGATTTTCTTCGTTTTCTCACTCATTTTACTCAACTCCTTTCGTTGCTTTATTCCAATTTCCTTATTGGTCGGAACCTACAGGGCTTTATGTGTTGTTGAGTTGGTACTTTCTTGGGATTAATCCCAATTCAAGTCCAACCAACTCGCTAACAAGTTAGCTAACACATAGCCCATTCCAACCAATAAGTTTTCTCGGCATAAAAACGTGTTATAATACTATTAGTTGTTTTTTCATAAGGAGTTACCCCCTTATTTGCATTTATTTTGCATTTTAAGGGGGCATTTTAAAGATTTAGGGGTAATTCATATAGTTTTATACCTAAAAACTTATATAAGCTCTCAAGACAAGAAGAAACTCGTTTTCAACTCGTTTCTAAACCACGATATTATTTTGTTAATATCAAAATATGAAATGTAAAAACACAATTGGGTTGGTAGTCCCAATGCAAAATATAAATTTTGTCAGTAACCTTCCTCCTCAGGTCGTCCTTCATTTCATTTAAAACAGAGGAGGGACAACATGAAACTTACAATTTTTCATGATGGACAATTTTTTATCGGATTAGTTGAATATACAGAAAATCAAAAATCAGTTTTTGCTAAATATACATTTGGCACAGAACCTGATAGAGAAACTATTTTAAAATTCATAGACAAAGACCTTTTAAATTTAGTAAATAAAAGCAAGGTAAAAACTAAACGTAAGTCATCTGATAAAAAAATTAATCCAAAAAGATTGCAACGACAGGTAGCAAAAGAGCAAAAGAAAAAAGTGATTACTACTCAATCACAAGAGGCATTAAAAAAAGAGCAAGAACTCAAGAAAAAAAGTTCTAAAAAAAGAAACAAGCTTCAAAAAGAAGAAGAAAAAACACGAAAACGTAAAATCAAAAAACAAAAAGCAAAAGAAAAGCATAAAGGTCATTAAGCCAAGA
>NZ_JBBOVM010000006.1:0-7669 GCF_038006605.1 Staphylococcus sp. FSL W8-0271 | reverse complement strand
TTCTTTGTGTTGTTTGTTACATGTAACATGTTACTGCAAAACTTTGTTTCTTTCAACTTATACATAATCTCGTTGTTCTTAATTCATTCTTATATATTCTTTGTGTTGTTTGTTACATGTAACATGTTACTGCAAAACTTTGTTTCTTTCAACTTATACATAATCTCGTTGTTCTTAATTCATTCTTATATATTCTTTGTGTTGTTTGTTACATGTAACATGTTACTTCAAAACTTTGTTTCTTTCAACTTATACATAATCTCATTGTTCTTAATTCATTCTTATATATTCTTTGTGTTGTTTGTTACATGTAACATGTTACTGCAAAACTTTGTTTCTTTCAACTTATACATAATCTCGTTGTTCTTAATTCATTCTTATATATTCTTTGTGTTGTTTGTTACATGTAACATGTTACTGCAAAACTTTGTTTCTTTCAACTTATACATAATCTCATTGTTCTTAATTCATTCTTATATATTCTTTGTGTTGTTTGTTACATGTAACATGTTACTGCAAAACTTGTTTCTTTCAACTTATACATAATCTCATTGTTCTTAATTCATTCTTATATATTCTTTGTGTTGTTTGTTACATGTAACATGTTACTGCAAAACTTGTTTCTTTCAACTTATACATAATCTCATTGTTCTTAATTCATTCTTATATATTCTTTGTGTTGTTTGTTACATGTAACATGTTACTGCAAAACTTTGTTTCTTTCAACTTATACATAATCTCGTTGTTCTTAATTCATTCTTATATATTCTTTGTGTTGTTTGTTACATGTAACATGTTACTCATAAAAAGTTACAAAATAAATTGTTTCTATAGGTATATAAGTGTTATTATTAATTTATAACAAAATAAAAAGAGCAACTATTGGTAGTAGTTGCCCTTAAATGTTTGGTGATAAAACGTTGGCACACGTTTATTTAATATCAAATTTATACTTGTATTATATAATGAATGATTACTTAGTGCAAGTATTGAAGTTATTATATGAACGGAAAATATATAAAAGCGTTTTATTACCTCTTACCAATTTAAAATTCGGAAAGAGGTTTTTTATTATGACAAATGAAGAAAATCAAAAATTCACAAAACTACACAAATTCTTATTTACAGACAACAAGTTCAAAGCTATGAGAGCCAAAAGTAAATTACTCTATGCGATTATTACTGAACGTCAAAGTTTAACAATTGCTTATGCAAAAAATAACCAAGATCAATCTCAATTTTTAGATGAAAATAATCGTTTATTTTCAATATATTCAAATTCAGATTTAAAAGGTATGCTACATGTTTCTGAACCTACAATTATAAATTTAAAAAAAGAATTGATTGAATATGGTCTTTTAGAAGAAATAAGAGTTCCTACTTCAAATAATCGATTATATCCCAAAAAGCCATATGATAAATACTATTATCTAAATGATATTGATGAGTTTTATCGTTTGCCTTATGCACTTTTTGATAATCCATTTTATAATAAACTATCGCCCGATGCTATTATTACTTACGCTATTTATCTAAGTCGTTATGAATATAGTGTATTTAAAGATATTTTTTACGATAAAACACATAATATTTATTGCGTGATGCCAAATCAAGAAATTGCAAAATTTTTGAATATAAATCGTAAAAAAGTGGCTAGGCTCAAAAATGAGTTAATTGCTTATGGATTAATAGAAGTAAAACCTTCAAAAAGAGCAGATAAATTATATGTAAATCCTCCAAAACAGCGTAATGACAACAAACTTAAAAAATGGGACATTGCAAACTTAAAAAATGGGACATTGCAAACTAAAAATATGGGACATTGCAAACTTAAAAAATGGGACACTAGTTATACTGATTTTAGTAACACTAATATTAGTGTTATTGATTCTAATGATATGAATGATATGAATGATATAAGAGAGGCAAATATAGAAGATACAAAACCTAATCAACCAAATCATACAGATCATTTACAAAAGCAATCCGATGAAGAAGCTTTAAAACATTTAGAACTTCAGGAAATGCCCGAAGATACAAAAAGATACATGAATAATTTTAGTGCTAAAGAAATACAAATCATTAAATCAGTTATACTAAAAGCTAAGCGTTCGTTTAATGATTTGTATGGTGAAGTGTATATGCTTGAAGATATGGATGATGAATTATTTACGGTACTTAAAAGATTCAAAGGTATAATGGTTAAAAAACAAGAAAAATTGGAAAATATGCAAGGATATTTAATGCGCTCTATTTTGTCCGAATTAGAAGAAATGCGCTCAACGAATATGCGTAGAAAAAACTTTGAAAACAGCCCACTCAACGTATTTAAATCATAAAATACAAGAAAAAAGGGGAATGATAGGCTATGAATTTTTCGTTAGTGAAAAGCTAGAGAACTGCAAATATAAGTATATCAAAGCGATTAACGATTATATAAAACAAGAAAAATCTCATATTATCGGTATCGATTTAGGCAAATACCATTACTTAACAGCGTCAAATATAGACCGATCTTTTGTTTTTGTCGATAAACATAACACGCTCTTCCATCTTTTTAGAAAATACGAGAGACGTATTGCTAATAAGCAATATGATAATAGCGAAGCTTATTCTAAACTGAAAACAGGACTTAAAAGCCATATCAATCAAGTTGTTAACGAAATGTTAGAACAAACGTCCAATCGTTTTCAAACCGTCTTTGCATTAGATGATCATGGTTCAAGTCATTTATCTTTTCCTAGTTTGGTATTTGACTTAACTTATTTTGCGATTAAGCAGCGAAAAAATGAAAGTGACGAAATACTGATCGTTGATGAAAGTTTCACGTCTATTGAATGTCCAATATGCCATGATAGAAATCAGTACAACAGAACTAATAAAAATAAGTTTAAGTGTACAAAATGTGGATTCATACATCAAAACAATGATATTGTAGCTGCTAGCAATATAGCAAAGAAAGGACAATTATTAAATTCTTAATATAAAGGGGGGATAAAATGATGAATAATAAACAAAAAGCGAGGCTAAAACATTACAAAAACTATGATTATCCAAAACAAGCGTATGCTTTCTTTGATCATAAAAAGGTAAAAGTTGTTTTAAATAATGGAGAATCATTTACGGGGTATATTGTTAAAGAATATACGTACGAAATATTATTAGTGAAAAGCGATGGCATCAAAGATCCAAAAGATAATGAATTAGAGAAACGTACGCTCATTCCTAAACACTCGATTGCTTATACGACCAATTTCATTCATTTACCTCAAGAATAAAGAATAATTAAAATTAGTTATATTGGTTTTGAGGGGATTTTTAGCGTGAATATAGGTCAGAATCTTTAGTTCGACCTTTATATTCATGCTGTAGCAAACGAACAAAGTGAGTGCGGTAGAATCATACATAACGTAGCAAAATAAAAAATAATTATGATAATCAATAATGTTTCTCTGCACTATCATGTGCTAGAGTGAAATTAGAGAATTAATAGTCCAATCAAAACATATTCTCTTGTCATTTTGTATAATATTGCTTCCAAAGCCCTAACTACTATTTGTAGTTAGGGCTTTTAATTTCTGGATATAAAAATAACCCCACACCTTATTAGGTGTAGTGATTTAAAAGGTAATATACACAAGAAAATATAAATAAAATAAGAGATGATAAGCGAAAGCACTCTATTTAGTGTTTTTCCTAAATAAATGTTGATAAAAATTTTGATAACTAATGTGTCTTGTTAAAGGTTTTTATTAATATATGGGTTCTGTTGCAAAGTTGAATTTATAGTATAATTTTAACAAAAAGGAGTCTTCTGTATGAACTATTTCAGATATAAACAATTTAACAAGGATGTTATCACTGTAGCCGTTGGCTACTATCTAAGATATGCATTGAGTTATCGTGATATATCTGAAATATTAAGGGAACGTGGTGTAAACGTTCATCATTCAACGGTCTACCGTTGGGTTCAAGAATATGCCCCAATTTTGTATCAAATTTGGAAGAAAAAGCATAAAAAAGCTTATTACAAATGGCGTATTGATGAGACGTACATCAAAATAAAAGGAAAATGGAGCTATTTATATCGTGCCATTGATGCAGAGGGACATACATTAGATATTTGGTTGCGTAAGCAACGAGATAATCATTCAGCATATGCGTTTATCAAACGTCTCATTAAACAATTTGGTAAACCTCAAAAGGTAATTACAGATCAGGCACCTTCAACGAAGGTAGCAATGGCTAAAGTAATTAAAGCTTTTAAACTTAAACCTGACTGTCATTGTACATCGAAATATCTGAATAACCTCATTGAGCAAGATCACCGTCATATTAAAGTAAGAAAGACAAGGTATCAAAGTATCAATACAGCAAAGAATACTTTAAAAGGTATTGAATGTATTTACGCTCTATATAAAAAGAACCGCAGGTCTCTTCAGATCTACGGATTTTCGCCATGCCACGAAATTAGCATCATGCTAGCAAGTTAAGCGAACACTGACATGATAAATTAGTGGTTAGCTATATTTTTTTACTTTGCAACAGAACCATAATTGTTATGATTTTTCTACTGCTTCTACATCATGGACTGACTTTCCTATCGATAGTTATATCCAGTGTTTAGAACCATCTTTGTGGCATGAAAAACCGAATTTATTCACTTATGGCCCAATTGCAGGCAGTTATTCTTTAAAAAAATCTTTTCAAGAAATATTAGAAAATGATCAAATATTCGTCAAGGAAGACCAAATTATCATTACAAGTGGAACGCAAGAAGCCTTACATATTCTTTCATTAATGATGATTGATAATAACGAAAAAATTCTTGTAGAACAACCTACTTATCATTTAGTGAATAATTTAATAGAACGTTTAAAACTCAATTACACTACATATAATCGTAATTTAAATGATATTAATATGCTTGAATTTGAAAAAGTGATTAAAGAAAATAGGCCTAAATATGTTTATTTAATGCCAAGGCTCCATAATCCTTTGGGAACAACTATGAAAGAAAATGATAAAGTTAAACTTCTAAAAATGGCCAATAAGTATGCTTTTTATATTATTGAAGATGACTATTTAGGAGACTATGAAAAGGATAAAACTTATAAATCGCTATATGAAATGGATAATAACGAATGTGTTATTTATTTGAAAAGCTTTTCAAAAATTATGTTTCCAGGGCAGCGATTAGGTTTTGCTGTACTCCCCAATAACTTAGTTCAAAAATTTTTAGATATCAAAGAAATTATCAATATCCAAACTAACGTGATTAGCCAATCTATTATGCAAACGTTTATTAATAGTGGGTTATATAATTATCACAAAAATAAAATTATAGATAAACATCAACAAAAAGTTAATAAACTTCGTCATTCTTTAAATAAATATTTCAAAGATTATGAGTTTAACGATAACCATAAAATGCATACAATAATTAAATTGCCAAAGACTATTAATATAAGCGTCCTATACGATAATCTTTATAAATACAACGTTTTAGTTGATGATTATAGAAAAAACTATATTAAAGATTATAAGCATAACTATAAATTTTTAAAAATAAACACAGCTAATATTTCAAAAGATAAGATTGATATAGGTTTGCAACTTATTCATTTATCTCTAGAAAAAAGTAAGTTATTTTGATTTATATATATATATCGATACAAACCCCTATTTTTCCCCTTAATTAATCGTAATTTTCTGTTTAAATATTCTTATAAAACTACTTAGGGGGAATTTTAATTGAAAATAGGTATAATAGGCGCAACAGGAAAACTAGGCAAACTTCTTTTGAAAGAAGCTATCGATAGAGGACACGAGGTTACCCCAATAATTAGGGACGCTAATAAGCTTGATTATTCAACTAAAAACTTAATAGAAAAAAGTATTAATGAACTTACAACTGAGGATATTAACAGTTTTGATAATGTTATAAGTGCTTTTGGGGTTCCAATGGGAAATGGCGAGATACACATTTCCATTAGTAAAAAGCTTATAAATATATTTGAAGGCACAAATATAAGATTACTAATTGTGGGAGGTGCAGGTAGTCTTTATATCGATAATAATAGTAAAAAAAAATTAATTGATACAGGAGATTTGCCCAATGATGTACAAAAAACTGCTGAAGGCCAAAATATAAGTCTACAACTACTTCGAGAATCAGATGTCAACTGGTCATATTTCAGCCCTTCAGCTAATTTTGATAAAGATGGTTTAAAAACAGGTAACTATAAATTCGGAAATAATGTCTTACTTAAAAATAATCTAGGAAAAAGTTATTTAAGCTATTCTCATGCAGCATTAGCTATACTAGATGAAATTGAAAAACCTAATTATGTAAAAAAACAATTTACTGTTATATCAGAATAATGAATAAATCATATATAAATTATCTATGAAAGTATTTTAAAAGTTGCTATCTTCCTATTCAAGATAACAACTTTTCTCTAATAAAACCTAACTAAAATAATAAATTCAATTGGTATTTATTCTGATCAAGCAGGTTAACATAATCGATGATTATCAGAAGTTACAAAAAATGCGTCACTAGTATAGTGACGCATTTTAGCATTTTCTTTATTTGAAAAATTACTATAAATTAACTTTTTAATACTTATTATTTTCTAAAAATTCTTCTAAAACTTTATCAATTATTGATTTTATAGACGTATCTTTATCTAACGCCATTTGGTTTAGCCTTTTCTTAATATCAGTATCTACTCTCATTGTTGTACTTTTAGATATAGGTCTATAATTCTCTGTGTATTTCACTTCCGAAGTATCTATATTATCTAAAAATCCAGCCATACATTTCATTCCTCCTCAATTAATTTAATTCTACTAACTAATTCTTCATATACTTTGTTGAACATATGTATGACTTTTTTATCATGCATATCTTTATCTTTTATCCCATCAGCAGCGAACTTTTTTATTCTTTCTCTTTGATATATTTGGTGTTCAAATAATGCTTCAGAAAACGCAGATTTAGACATCTCTAATATTTGTTTATCTACTCGTCCATTTTTTTTTATTAATACTGGAACTGCACCAACTAATTCAAATGGTAAATCTGACTCTTTTTTTCTATCTCTTAGAAAATTAACAAAAGAAAGACTGCTCTCATAAGCTGATTGTTGTGTTTGAAATACCATTAAAATATAATTACTTGCGTAAACAGCATTATTAGTAAAATCTGAATTTATAGTAGGTGGCACATCTATAAATACATAATCGAAATCATAAATTTTTTCAATTTTTTCTACCACATTTTTTAAAATATATCTTTTTTTCAAAATGTCTGTTTTTGAAATAATATCGGATAAATTAGCCAAAGACGAATCAGCGGGCAATAATGATAAATTAGAAGTTAATCTAATGATACTTTCATCTATATTTCCACTTTTTAGCATATTTATGAATGAAAGTGATTCCTCTTTAAATTCTGGATAAGTTCTTTTCATAATTTGAGTAGCGTTACCTTGAGGATCAAAATCTATTAAAAGAACCTTTTTGTTATAGTTTTCAGATGCAATATAAGAAAGTAATGTAGATACTGTAGTTTTACCTACGCCACCTTTAAAATTTCCAACTGTTATTATATTCAAAATAACCCTCCTACATAATCTCATTGTTCTTAATTCATTCTTATATA
>NZ_JBBOVM010000005.1:0-25947 GCF_038006605.1 Staphylococcus sp. FSL W8-0271 | reverse complement strand
GGTTCTGTTGCAAAGTAAAAAATATAGCTAACCACTAATTTATCATGTCAGTGTTCGCTTAACTTGCTAGCATGATGCTAATTTCGTGGCATGGCGAAAATCCGTAGATCTGAAGAGACCTGCGGTTCTTTTTATATAGAGCGTAAATACATTCAATACCTTTTAAAGTATTCTTTGCTGTATTGATACTTTGATACCTTGTCTTTCTTACTTTAATATGACGGTGATCTTGCTCAATGAGGTTATTCAGATATTTCGATGTACAATGACAGTCAGGTTTAAGTTTAAAAGCTTTAATTACTTTAGCCATTGCTACCTTCGTTGAAGGTGCCTGATCTGTAATTACCTTTTGAGGTTTACCAAATTGTTTAATGAGACGTTTGATAAACGCATATGCTGAATGATTATCTCGTTGCTTACGCAACCAAATATCTAATGTATGTCCCTCTGCATCAATGGCACGATATAAATAGCTCCATTTTCCTTTTATTTTGATGTACGTCTCATCAATACGCCATTTGTAATAAGCTTTTTTATGCTTTTTCTTCCAAATTTGATACAAAATTGGGGCATATTCTTGAACCCAACGGTAGACCGTTGAATGATGAACGTTTACACCACGTTCCCTTAATATTTCAGATATATCACGATAACTCAATGCATATCTTAGATAGTAGCCAACGGCTACAGTGATAACATCCTTGTTAAATTGTTTATATCTGAAATAGTTCATACAGAAGACTCCTTTTTGTTAAAATTATACTATAAATTCAACTTTGCAACAGAACCTTTAATTTTATTATTACTCATATATGCTCCTTTAATAAATAATCAATTTCGAAATCAGATTATATAAATATATCATATGATAATATCCAAAGAGACTACTTAAAATATTATCTTTTTGCATTCCTATGCACTATGATGTTATAATACATTTAACGAAGATTATATGCATATATGCACCAATCCCCTCACTATTTGCGGTAGTGAGGGGATTTTTGATGCGGCTTAACGTCGCCTTCTATTTATTGCGTTTACTACTAAGCCAGTAAGTAAAATACGCAACTGCACAGCCACTAATGACTGGTGCAATGATGTGAACGAAGATCATAAGCATATGAAGCACCTCCTTCCGTCGAAAATATCGCCGGAAGTTAAGGCGACTCTATTATTATATCATCTGTAAACACGTAAGCATATCTACTTCCGATAAGTTGAATTATGTATTTTAATTACATTAACATTTCTTATCTTTTTTAGAAAAATAATTTAATAAAAGTATTTTCGCCCTATTATTCTTTTTATCTATACTATCAATAATCATTGAAAGTATCCCAAAGCTTAAAAAATAATAGATATTGTAAATTATTAAATTTAACATTGCAGCGCTTGAATCATTCAAAAAAGTAATATTAGAGATGATAGAATATAACAATGTTAGTACAATTGTAAATACACTCAGTATCAACCATGCTATTTTTTTCTTTTTATGTTCTTTAGAGAATATAAATCTTTTATAAAAAAATTTATTGAATATACATGCTATTTCTTCAAATTTTTCTCCATGATGATTATAGTATCTATAATGTAAGCTCTTATATAATCTTCTTAAAGGATAATCTACATCTTGACTATTAATCTGTTTTTCTATATCTCTAACTGTATCTAGTCTAATCATTTCTTCATAATAATTTCTATTAAAACTGCGTTTTATAAAATACCGTTTATCTTTATCTATAAAAACAATGAAGAAATTCAATGATTTTTTTATTAATAATATGCACATTAAGTAATACACAAAAAGAAGAGCATATGTAGTGATAGATAATATAATAGAAAGAAATTCGTCTTTTATTTTTAATAAAAGTAAATAATCTATAAATACTGGAATCATAAAACATATCCCAACAATAAGGATATTCATCAATAATATAAAATAATAATCAACCTTTTTTTCAAAATCCACAAATTTTAATAATGTCTTAAACGCATGTACTACAATTGCTACCATGATATGCTCCTCTTTTCGACTTAAACAAGTAATTCTAAATTTTTAATTAATTTAATTTCAAACTCTTTATTTCAGCTTTTCAATAACATCCCTAATCTCTTCTTTTAATTTTTCATCATTTTTATAGCCTTTCAAATTTATATATTCCGCATCGTTTTGCACATACTTTAAGAAGTCTTTAAATGTATTCACATAGCCTGCATAATGATAATATTGCTCTTCTAGATTATCGAAATCTTCTCTTGTCACTTCATATTGACCATAACCTGCCATAAGTTGCTTTTTAAGATCTTGATTCTCTTTTTCAAGTGCATCAATGCGTTCATCGGCAGGATATACAACCGTCGGTTTAATCCGATTACCTAATGCAGTAAGTCGTGTATATGCCGTTGGATTTAAATCTCTGATTTCAGCAAGTTGCTTTACTTTTTCGTACTCGGCTTCAGTTAAATTGATATTGATTGTTTTAGCTTTTTTATGATTTTGATTTGGCATTGATATCCCCTCCATAACTAAGTAAATACTCAAAAAATAAACACTATTTTTATTGAGTGATTGCTTAGTTACTATTTTAACATATGAGGGGATATTTAATGAGTAATTACTAATATTAAACTTCATTTAAATAATTAGTAATTACTCACTGTTTAACGCGCACATTTTTGCGCGTTCCACTAAGCAAATACTCATGAGTATTTGCTATTTTTTCGCAGAAAAAATCCCAGGGGGCTTGGGGGATTTATCCACCAACAAGCAGGGTATCTAGGCACGAAGTGGCTAGCATTCCCATTGCTTGCCAAACCTCTGAAACGATGTGAGAAAGATTGTATTATGTTATAATACAATCAACGGAACAACGTGTCTTTCGTTAGAAAGCGAGGTGGGATTATGAGCGAACGTAAAACAATGATTGAAGGTAACGAAGCTGTCGGGAAAAACCAAATCCCCGACCGCAAGGCACCGAAACAAATTAGTTTTCGTGTGAGCGAATCCGAATATTCAAAGTTACAGGCTTCGGCTGAAACTTTGAATATGAGTGTGCCTTTGTTTGTTAAAAACAAAGCACAAGGGGCTCGATTAGTGGCGCCCAAATTAGACAAAGTCACGCGCCAATCGATGGCCAAAGATATGGGTAAGTTGGGGAGCAACTTAAACCAAATCGCTAAAGCTTTAAATACGTATGGCGAACGCGCAAATATGGAACAAATGCAACAAGATATCGCCATCATGCGTGAGGAGTTGAATCATATATGGCAACAACTAAAATAAGTGCTACAAAATCAACATCACGGGCCATTAACTATGCAGAAAAACGCGCTGAGGAAAAAAGTGGTTTAAATTGCGACATCGATTATGCGAAAAGTGCGTTTAAAGCTTCTCGCGAAGTTTACGGTAAAACAGACGGCAACCAAGGTCATGTGATTATCCAGTCATTCAAACCAGGAGAAGTGACCCCTGAACAGTGTAATGCCCTCGGTTTAGAACTCGCCGAAAAAATTGCCCCTGATCATCAAGTTGCGATTTATACGCATAGTGATACCGATCATGTGCATAATCATATCGTGATTAATGCCATCAACTTAGAAACAGGTAAAAAATTCAATAATAATAAACAAGCACTTAAAGACATCAGACAAGCAAATGATGAGGTCTGCCGTCATCATGGTTTATCTATTCCCAACAATCAAGCAGAAATGCGCTACACCCAAGCTGAACAAAATCTCATAGATAAAGGGAAATCGTCATGGAAAAATGATATCCGGTTAGCCGTTGATGAAACACAAGCGACAGATATGAAAAGTTTCCAAGAACAATTACGTCCGAAAGGCATCATTGTTGAACGTGTGACGGATAAAACCATCACATATAGACATATAGAAGCAGATAAAAAAGTACGTGGCAGCAAACTAGGTGATATTTATGACAAAGGAGGCATTACACATGGCTTTGAAGCCGAGAAACAACGTAGAAGAAGAAAATACGAATCAAAATCAACAACTCCTGAACGAACTCCAACAGATCAATCAACGCATAGACAATCTAGAACAACGCTTAACTGGTCATCTTTCGACCAATCAACCCAAGCCCTCTTCAATGAACGAAAACGTCGTGAACGAGCTGAAAGAGCAGAACGCGAAGCTCGGGAACAGGATGATCGAGCTCGAGCAGCGAGAGCAAAACAGATCGAATCAGAACCAACAATTAGTAAGCGAACTAAAGGCTTCGACCTCGAACTTTAAAAACTACTTAGATAAAACAGAAACCAAAGTGATTAAAATTTCCAATCAAATGTTAGCAAAAATTGATACCAAACATATAACTGAGGATGTCGCAAAGGCGTTTAGACAAGAAAAAGATGGGATGTATGAGGATCTTAAAGGGATTCGAATGGCCAACCAAGAACATCATGAAGTATTGAACAACAGTTTAAAAGAAAATCAAAAGTTGAATAGTACGTTTAAATCAAGTATCAAAAGTATGACGCATGGTATTGGTGCCCTATACTTCGTTATTTTATTAATGGCCTTAGTTTCCATTGTGACTGGTCCGATTGGAAACGTTTTAGGTATTGATAACATGTACAGTGCCTTACATCATACGATTACACATACACAATCAGTATGGGGCTACTTATGGTATATCGCTTATATCGTCCCTTATATACTCTTTATTTTAGTTTTATGGGCTTGTTTAAGTCTTTTAAGACTATTTGAAAAGTAAAAGTTAAAAAATTATTAAGTCAGTAAATAAATAGGCATTCATCGATAAAATCGATGAATGCCTATTTCAAAAAGAACGTTATTTCTATATAATATCAAGACAAGAAGAAACTCGTTTTCAACTCGTTTCTAAAAACCCAAATACAACCAACTTTATAAATATGGATTTCCGTATTTTTCACAATACTTATAAAAACCAAACCTATTCATAAATATTGTCTTTTCAATACTTTTATCAGAATCAAAATCAATCTCTCTTAAAATTGATTCAGTAAATTCAAGTGATGCTGTACCATTTGCTGTTATAAGCATATTATCAACAACACTTTGCTTTTCTAAAAATTCATTCTCAGGTTTATATTTTTTATAATTTTGCCAAATATAAACCGAATTACCAGTATGTTTATATTTGTTTAAAAAACCATTTCTAGCTAAATAATCAACTGCTCCACATATAGCACCAATTACTATATTTTTATTAAATGCTTCCTCAACAAATTTTAAAAGGTTCTCAGAATCATTATCCCAAGAATTACCTCCAATCATAACTAACAGATCATAATCTTTAGGTTCATCGCCAATAATATAATCTACCAAAACAGAAAAACCACCTAAAGAAGATACATTTTCTTCACAAGAAATAGTACTTACAGACCAATTATCATCTTGATTTAAAATTGAAGATAAATATGCTCCTTCCCAATCTGCAAATTCATCTAGTAAAAGAAATAAAGCTTTTTTCAAAATTAAAAACTCCTTTTATTTTTAGATTAATAAACCTTATTGCTTTATTCCAATTGCTTTATTGACGTTGAGCCTCGGAACCCTTAACAATCCCAAAACTTGTCGAATGGTCGGCTTAATAGCTCACGCTATGCCGACATTCGTCTGCAAGTTTAGTTAAGGGTTCTTCTCAACGCACAATAAATTTTCTCGGCATAAATGCGTGTTCTATTTTTTGTTTTCTGAAGGTTTCCAAAATAAAACCACAGCCATAAAAAATAAGAAATAAATAATAAACCAAAAATCTAAATGACTTTGATTTATTTGCTGATATATAAAAACAAACATCAAAATAGACAGAAGTAATTGCACAGAAAAACGTAACCACATAAAAATATAACCTCCTTTTTTAAAAAACTTTATCACAAGAACTATTTGAATTTTAAATGCCTTTATTTTGAATTTTAAGGGGGCATTTTAAAGATTTAGGGGTAAATCATATAGTTTTATACCTAAATACTTACATAAGCTCTTAAAACACAAATATGAACCAAATAAATATATTCTAATTTCATAAACACATTTTTGATCTAAACCAGTGATAAATTTTTTAGACACTGCCCATTTACATGCAAACTTAAAAGTTAACATGAAAACTGGTCAACCTTGCCGGTTGAACGCTATAGTTCCCGCAGGGGCAAAAAGACATAAAAAAAACGCTAGCCTTTAAGCTAACGTTTCAAATCTTTTAAGTAATAATTTTGTTTTTCAAAATTCCAAATTGCAGTAATTGAATGTGCTTTTTCTTCTTCATCTGTTGTTTTATCTTCGTCACTTGTATTAATTAAATTCCCATCTTCGGCATCATCTAAATTTAAAATTTTATGTTTTTGTTTAAGCAATCCACCATAACTCAACATACGTTTTCGATATAAACCTTTTTCTAAATCATTAACAATCTCTGAATCTTTTTCGCTATCTCCAGTTAAATAATCTGATGACTTAACCGAATATTTTGAGGTTTCTTTAATTGCTGTAAGCTCATTTGAATTATTCGTTAAAGATATTATACTTAGGCATATTTTGACGACGCATATTAAGCGCATGTATCTCTTCTAGTTCAGCTTTAATCGATTGCATCAAATAACCTTGCATAGCTTCAACCGTTTCATTTTTTTGTAGCAACATCGCTTTAAATCGTTTTAAGACACTGACAAGTTCGAACTCCACGTCTTCTAAACGGTAATATGTATCATGAGCATTATTAAATGATTTTTTTCCTTTAAGTAAAACACTTTTAATAATACGAATTTCTCTAATTTCAAAATTACTTAAGTAATCTTTGATTTGTTGTGGCAATTCTTCGAGAACTTGGAATTTAAGTGCATCATTATTAAATTCGGTTTGTTGATGATTTGTATGATTCGAATGATTGTGGTTTGTTGAATTGTTATATGTATCATTCATATCATGCGTATCATTATTCTTAGTCTCTATATAGTCAGTATTACTTAAGTCAGTATCATTAGTGTATTCTTTTGATATGTCATGATGTATCAAATTAATATGTCTTGATGTATCATTATCATATTTCTGGACGTATGAATTTGATACGTCCGTGTTATTACGCTGTTCTATATCATTTTCTTGTTGTGAAATATAATATACATCAGCTTCTGTTACTTCCGGTTTTTTAATATATAATTTATTAGGTTTATTTAAACCTACTCTTATTTGATTGAATAAATCAGCTTGAGTTAATTCTTTTTTAATTTTAGATAACTTATTTGGACTACTAATATTTAAAATAGATTTAAGCTTTTCATTGGTATAAATAAAAAATATATCTCCATTTTTATCTACCCAATTATTTCTTATAGATAAATCTAAACGATCTCTTAATATTGACCATGTTATTTTTGCATCGTTAGACAAATTAACATATTTAGGATTCGTAAAAAACACTTTAGGTAATTGATAAAATTTCTCTTTTTGGATTTCTTTAATGTTAAAGTTGGACATACAAAAACCTCTTTCATATTTAAATTTCTAAAAGAGGTAATAAAAAGCTATAAGTAAGTTTATATGTATTCGACTTGCACTAATAATTCTTAGAATATATAATAAGAATATAACAAATATATAAACAAACAAATCACTTGTTTTATTACCGAAGAAACCTGACTATTCCCGTAGTTGGGTTTCTTTTATATATATTTATAATAACACTTTTAAAAGCTTTGTTAAATTGTTTATATACATTTGGATGTATGCATTTTCAAAAAAGATAAAACTTCGTATAATACCTTTATATGGTTATGTCATATAACAGCGTATAAACGCTTATATAGCAAGTATAAAGGGTGTATAACACCTATACATATAGGGTTGAAAGTTTATACATATAACCCTATATAGTTATACGTATAACCGTATATAGATATATGTATAATGAATTATATGCCCTTGTAATAACAAGTATAATAGCTATATAATGGTATAAATGTCATGTGTATAATTATATGGAGGCCATTATATGAAAAGTATGAAGGAAATTGCCGATGAATTAAACGTAACAAAAATGACTGTTTATAATAATGCTAAAAAAGCAAATGTAAAATTTCAAAAAATCGATAACGTAAATTACTTATCCGGTGAAGATGAAACTATAGTAGTAAACCGAATAAGAAAAAATCAAAATAAGAATGATGATTTTGAAGGTGAAAAAAAAGAAGAAGCTGAACCTAATAATGATAACCTGGTGAAAGATGAGACAATAAAACAATTATATAACCAAGTAGCTATATATAAAGAACAATCAAATAGAGATAAAGAGCAAATAAATACACTTAATAGACTTTTAGAGAATCAGCAAATATTAGCTTTAGAAAGTAATAAAAAGATTCAAAAATTGGAGAATCAATTAGAGGAAGAAAGACAGCTTAATTATTCCTTTGATACATCTGTTAATGATAGACAAAACGTTAATTCACAAGAAACAACATTTACTGAAGAACCTAAAGATATTGATCAAGAACAAGAAAATGAACATCCAACAGAAGTACAACATAAAGATGTAGCTGAAGAGGAAAAGGGTGACAGTATAAAAGAAGATGAGTTCCCAAAAGATGATAAACTATCTGAAGAAATAGAGAGTGAGACTGCTGATAAGGGAGAACAGACCCCTAAAAAAGGGTTTTGGAGTCGTTTATTTGGTAATTAATTGTAATAAAAAAGGCACGACAAGTTCATAAACTTGTCGTGCCTTTTTATGTGAATCGAACTTCTGATAATCATCGATTATGTAAATGGTTGGTATAAGATAAATAAATTGAAAAAATAATTTGAGTTGAACATTGACATTTATTGGCTATTTGTTTAAGTTGAATTTAATACGATAAGGGAAAGGGTGAACCAACTACATGATTAACTAATCCTATTTTCAAAAGTAAACAATTGAAAGTGTTTTATTTACAAACAGCGTTTGATTTGTGTTGTTTTCAATTGTACTTTTCAGGATAGGATGAAAATTCTGTAGTTGGCTCTAAAAATATTTTGTTAGAGTTCATCTATATAGATTTATGCCTCCTATTCTGAATAGATTAGGAGGCTTTTATTGTCTTCAATTACTTATAAGAGGATGAGAAAATATGAAAATAATGTTAGAGGGACTTCATATAAAACATTATGTTCAAGATCGTTTATTGTTGAACATAAATCGCCTAAAGATTTATCAGAATGATCGTATTGGTTTAGTTGGTAAAAATGGAAATGGAAAAACAACGTTACTTCACATATTATATAAAAAAATTGTGCCTGAAGAAGGTATTGTAAAACAATTTTCACACTGTGAACTTATTCCTCAATTGAAGCTCATAGAATCAACTAAAAGTGGTGGTGAAGTAACACGAAACTATATTCGGCAAGCGCTTGATAAAAATCCAGAACTGCTATTAGCAGATGAACCAACAACTAACTTAGATAATAACTATATAGAAAAATTAGAACAGGATTTAAAAAATTGGCATGGAGCTTTTATTATAGTTTCACATGATCGCGTTTTTTTAGATAACTTGTGTACTACTATATGGGAAATTGAAGAGGGGAGAATAACTGAATATAAGGGGAATTATAGTAACTATGTTGAACAAAAAGAATTAGAAAGACATCGAGAAGAATTAGAATATGAAAAATATGAAAAAGAAAAGAAACGATTGGAAAAAGCTATAAATATAAAAGAACAGAAAGCTCAACGAGCAACTAAAAAACCGAAAAACTTAAGTTTATCTGAAGGCAAAATAAAAGGAGCAAAGCCATACTTTGCAGGTAAGCAGAAGAAGTTACGAAAAACTGTAAAATCCCTAGAAACCAGACTAGAAAAACTTGAAAGCGTCGAAAAGAGAAACGAACTTCCTCCACTTAAAATGGATTTAGTGAATTTAGAAAGTGTAAAAAATAGAACTATAATACGTGGTGAAGATGTCTCGGGCACAATTGAAGGACGGGTATTGTGGAAAGCAAAAAGTTTTAGTATTCGCGGAGGAGACAAGATGGCAATTATCGGATCTAATGGTACAGGAAAGACAACGTTTATTAAAAAAATTGTTCATGAGAATCATGGTATTTCATTATCGCCATCTGTCAAAATCGGTTATTTTAGCCAAAAAATAGATACATTAGAATTAGATAAGAGTATTTTAGAAAATGTTCAATCTTCTTCACAACAAAATGAAACTCTTATTCGAACTATTCTAGCTAGAATGCATTTTTTTAGAGATGATGTTTATAAACCAATAAATGTCTTAAGTGGTGGAGAGCGAGTTAAAGTAGCACTAACTAAAGTATTCTTAAGTGAAGTTAACACGTTAATACTAGATGAACCAACAAACTTCCTTGATATGGAAGCTATAGAGGCGTTTGAATCTTTGTTAAAGGAATATAATGGCAGTATAATCTTTGTATCTCACGATCGTAAATTTATCGAAAAAGTAGCTACTCGAATAATGACAATTGATAATAAAGAAATAAAAATATTTGATGGCACATATGAACAATTTAAACAAGCTGAAAAGCCAACAAGGAATATTAAAGAAGATAAAAAACTTTTACTTGAGACAAAAATTACAGAAGTACTCAGTCGATTGAGTATTGAACCTTCGGAAGAATTAGAACAAGAGTTTCAAAACTTAATAAACGAAAAAAGAAATTTAGATAAATAAATTACTTTAAATTTAAGCAATAAAGATTATTATTGTTGTCTTTTTATTGAATCATTGATGGGTAATATTTATTAAGTTAGCGTATTGCATAACATATACAATCCAACTACCTATAAGGATAAATTATGTAAATTATTAATTAAAAAAGGGCATATTATATATGCCCTTTTTTTAATTTTTTCTTTTAGTAAAGAGATGATAAGCAATTCCAAATTCATCTTTAATATATCCATACCCTTCCGTATAAAATTTCGGGGCAAAGGGTACTAAAATTTCAGAGCCTAATTCAACTAATTCATCATAAATTCGCTTTGTATCTTCGACATTTTCGAATGTCACGCACAAAGAAACATTATTTCCTTTTGTAATTGGAAGGCCTTCAGTGTCATCTGCAATCATTAACTTTACATCACCAAATAAAATCACGCATTGGTCGATTTTTTCTAAATCTCTTTCATCAACATCTTCACGTGCCTCTAACGGTCTATCTTTTATTCTTTGAATATAAACTGTATTTGCATTAAATATTTCCTCTAAGCGTATTCTTAATTTTTCAGCATTATTAGTGATTACAAAATATGGACTAACTTCAAAATTCATATATTTTCCTCCTTCAATAATTTGTTATATAATTATCATACTATTTAAAGGTGTCAATTCTAGACACCGAAAGGGAAATTTATGAATAAAACTATCAGACTTTATAATCTAATAGAATTTTGTAATAATAATCGAAATTTCAAATTAAAAGATGTAATGGAAGAATTTAATACTTCAAAAAGTACAGCTTTGAGAGATATTAAAGATATTCAAGAACTAGGGGTGCCTTTATACAGTACTGGAGGAAAGAATGGAGGATATAAAGTTATTAGAAAAGCTCACCTCACAAGAATTGATTTAAATGATGAAGAAATTAAATCTTTATATTTTGCTTTGTCGAGTATCTCTAATTTAAAAAATCTTCCGTTTTCATCTGAATATATAAATATAGTCAATAAAATATATAACAGTTCTACAGAGGTGCAAAAATCGATTATTAATCAATACAAAAATATGTTTGAATACTTCAATGTTGAAATCGGGAATGAATATTCCAATGATATTTTTAATAAAGTTATAAATTTCACGATACTTAAAAAGCAATTCACTTTAGTTTATGGATCAAAACATCTTACTTATATTTATCAAGGGATAGGGTTAACTTATAAAAATAATGTATGGTATTTTGTGACGGCGAACGTTAAAACTAAAATTGTGAGATTATTTAACTTAAATAAAATTGAGGAGATATATGAAACAAGATTTGAAGAGGAAATCCCAAATATTCATCTGAAAAATTACAAAAAGTACTTAGTAGAGAAAGAGTCCAAAATAAATATAACTATTGAAAGTAATGAAATAGGCGTAGATTTATTACAAAATCATTTGTGGTCTAATATCACTATAGATAAATTAGAGGATGATACATTTATATTAAAAATAGACATCAATAAAGAAGATGTGAATTTTGTATCAAAAATCATTATATCTTGTGGTAAAAATGTAAAAGTTTTAAGTCCAGAGAGTTTGCGTAATAATATAAAACAAGACTTACAAGAAATATTAGATTACTATTAAATGAATACGATATACAATTTAACTACCTATAACACTTTATTAATAAAATATTATAGTGATTTCTAGGATGCTATGAGATGATCTCATTTGCGTTGAAACAAGGTTTATTAAAGCAAATCATTATCTTTTTTAATTCTGTAAATTGTCTGCCTTGTTATATTTACTTCTTTCGCAATTTTACTAATTGCTTGGCCTTCTTCTAACATTTCTACAACTCTATGATAAATAACACGTTTTTGAGGATCTTTAGCATTCGGTGCATAGAGTAAAGGACGTCCTTTATATACCCCTTTTTCTTTCGCAACTTTAATACCTTGTGCTTGTCTACGTTTACTTTCATTTCGTTCTTGTTCTGAAACCATTGCTAATATTTGGATGATTAAGTCTTTCATAAATTTATCTAATAAAGGATTGCCAATGACTTCATTCATCATCGGTAAACTAGTAATCATCAATTGGACTTCTTTATCTTTTAAATAATTAACTGTGTTAATCACTTCATCATAATTACGACCTAAGCGATCAATGGATTCTACTACAAATCTATCGCCCATTCTCACAAAGTTAAGTGCTTCTTGAAATATAGGTCTGTTTTCTACTGACTTTCCCGATTGTTTCTCTGTAAATATTTTCTCTACGCCAAATGTTTTCAAATTAGCTAGCTGTCTTTCTAAATTTTGGTCTATAGATGATACTCTAGCATAACCAACAATCATTGATCTCCACCTCATAATTAATATACACCCTAATCATACGTTCTAGTTATTGTAATTTCAATAACCTCATTTGTATGATTAGGGTGTGCTCAAGTCATACATATGCTTTCTATTTTCATACTTTTGTACATATCTATGTCCTAGTGTTATAATTTAATTAACAAAGGTTCTAGCATAGATGCACCAATCCCCTCACTATTGCCGTAGTGAGGGGATTTTTTGGTGTGGCTGTGGTCGCCTATTTATCATTGCGATTACGGAGCCAATGCGTAAACAATGCAATAATACAACCACTTATAACTGTGGTCATTATATGAACAAAGATTTCTAGCATAGATTAGGTTCTGTTGCAAAGTTGAATTTATAGTATAATTTTAACAAAAAGGAGTCTTCTGTATGAACTATTTCAGATATAAACAATTTAACAAGGATGTTATCACTGTAGCCGTTGGCTACTATCTAAGATATGCATTGAGTTATCGTGATATATCTGAAATATTAAGGGAACGTGGTGTAAACGTTCATCATTCAACGGTCTACCGTTGGGTTCAAGAATATGCCCCAATTTTATATCAAATTTGGAAGAAAAAGCATAAAAAAGCTTATTACAAATGGCGTATTGATGAGACGTACATCAAAATAAAAGGAAAATGGAGCTATTTATATCGTGCCATTGATGCAGAGGGACATACATTAGATATTTGGTTGCGTAAGCAACGAGATAATCATTCAGCATATGCGTTTATCAAACGTCTCATTAAACAATTTGGTAAACCTCAAAAGGTAATTACAGATCAGGCACCTTCAACGAAGGTAGCAATGGCTAAAGTAATTAAAGCTTTTAAACTTAAACCTGACTGTCATTGTACATCGAAATATCTGAATAACCTCATTGAGCAAGATCACCGTCATATTAAAGTAAGAAAGACAAGGTATCAAAGTATCAATACAGCAAAGAATACTTTAAAAGGTATTGAATGTATTTACGCTCTATATAAAAAGAACCGCAGGTCTCTTCAGATCTACGGATTTTCGCCATGCCACGAAATTAGCATCATGCTAGCAAGTTAAGCGAACACTGACATGATAAATTAGTGGTTAGCTATATTTTTTACTTTGCAACAGAACCTATTTATTTTTAGCAATAGCGTCTTTACTCTCATGCGTTAAGTACAAATACATGTTTTCCATGCTTTGTTTAATCACTTGTACTTTTGCTACACTTTCTTTACCTAATGCTCTCTGAATTTTCATTCTTACACTATGAGCCGTAACTGGATTAGCAGCTACATAAATCACATGGTAATGTGCTTTTTTATATTCTTGTCCTTTCACATTACTTTTATCCTTATCATGTAACGGACTAATCGCCATTGGCACACCAATCAATTCTAGTTGCATTTTCCAGTTTTCTGGTATACTCTCAGGGTATAATAAAAATGTGAAATATCTCGCTTTATCTGTTGTCATTTCATATCACCGTATACAGATAATGCAGTTTAAAAGAGCGTACTTTTTGCGGAGACGCTCTTTTTTATGCATTTTTCTGCCCTTTCTTATATTCTTCAAACGCAATTGTAAGTATTGCAGATTTACTCAATCCCTTTTCTTTAGCTATTCTATCTAAATCATCATGAACATTTTGAGCCAATGTAATTGTTAATCTCTTTTTATAATCACTCATCTTGTAACTCCTTTTTAATTTTATAAATACATAGTAACTAATGTGTGCATTATATGCAAATATTTACATCAAAAATCGAAAATGTAGCTAAAATGTAGCTAAAATGTAGCCTATTTGTAGCTTTGTGAAAAATCGCTATAACCCTTGATATTAAAGGTCTAAACACTTCACAATCTCTGATTTGGCACTCGGCACTTAAAAGGGGGGTCGTAGTAGCCCCCCCTTTTTCCACCTCAATCTTTAAGATTTAAAGAAGAAAATTAACCCTCTTTATCATCTTTTTTTAAACCAAATATTAATAAAACAAAAACAGATAAAAGTATATAAGGGAAAAATAACGAAGTAGCTAAAACACCTATAATCATGCTTAAGTAAAACGAGTCAATTTTATAATTTCCAAATTTCATAGAAAAACCCCTTTCGTTTTCTTCTCAAAAAATAAAATTGCTTTATTCCAATTTCCTTATTGGTCGGAACCAACAATTCCATGTGATGTTGAGTTGGTACTTTCTTGGGATTTATCCCAATTCAAGTCCAACCAACTCGCTAACAAGTTAGCTATCACATTCCATTATTCCAACCAATAAGTTTTCTCGGCATAAATGCGCGTTATAATTATATTATTAGTTAAATAACTCTTAATAAGCATTTATAAAGCTCTTAGTAGTTTAACAATAACTGTTACGAGCTTTATTTATTTATTTATCTAAATCAAAACCTTTATTCTTATTATGGTTTTTATCTACTTGATTTTGCTTTATTTTAGCATCTTTTTGTTTAAACATATTTTTATCACTATCATTCACACAAACAATATCTCTATATTGATTTCTAAATTGTTGTTTAATTCTATTATCAAGCATATAAATTCCTTTTTGATAAATATCTTCGCCAACCTTTTCTTTAATAAACTTACAACCAAACTTAACAATATTCTTAGTTATTTGGTGGTTGGTTTTTTCATCTTCTTTCTCACTTTCAATACGCTTATTCTTTTGTTTTAAATTTCTATTTTTTTGTTCCAAATTACTGATTAATTTTTGATCGTCCATACGTTCTTGATTAGAACTTAATCGCCTAAACTCTGGCTCTATTCTTTTAGCTACTGCTGCTTGTTTTTTTAACGTTTTATAATTATCTTCTGAAATAATTACTTTACCTGTAGCCTCTTTTTCTTTTGAAAACAAGCTAGGTTTTTTATACTCATATTCATATTTGTCATTTACAGGCTCATTTAAGACATTTATTAAATTTTGGTACTCTTCTTCCTCTTTTTGTTTTTTTGCTCTTATTTCGTCTAATTTTACTTTCTCATATGCATTTTTCTCTTTATATTCATCTATTTGTGAATCTACAGAACCTAAAATATCTAAATGTCTATCTCGTTCTTGTTTCAAATCCTCGATTTTTTTCGACTCTTTATGCTTTTGATTTTCTATATTTTGAGCTTCTTTCTTTAATTTTGGTAACTTAATTTCTTCCCAATCTTTCAATTCACTTTTCATATTGTCATAGCTTGCTTTTATAGGTTTAATTTCTCTCTTGTAATGGTCTATTAAACGTTGATGGTTTTGAATTTGTTTTTCTGTCCCTTTAAGTGTTTGTCTAGCAAATTCTTTTTCTTTCTCATGGTATTTAGTTTCACTCTTATACTGCTCAACTTGGCGATGCTTTCGCTCTGTTTTATTTTTAGATTCTCCACGTTCTAATCTATATCCTTTATCATTCAAATATTGATTAAATCTGTCTTGAAATTCTGTTAATGATTTTTTATTACCAATTACTTCTTTAGCGCTCAAACGACCATCTTCTGTAATCGGGACAAATCCATAATGCATATGTGGTGTTTTCTCGTCCATATGAACCGTTGCATAAAGCAAATTTTCTTTTCCATACTCATTTTCTAAAAATTGCTTGGAATCTTCAAAAAAGCTCTTTATATCTTCTGTACTCTTAAATTTAAAAAAATCCTCGTCTGATGTAATAACGCCATCAATATGTTTAATAGCATCATTTCGTATTTTTCTTTTACCTGCATAATTCTGTTCTATTTTCTCATCTATTTTTTGATTAAAATCAATATCACTATCATTCACTAAGTCATAATTTAAATATGACTTCTCTAAATCTATATCATCATTTTCATAATTTTTATTTTCTCTTTGGACATGTTTTTGAATTCCAGTTGTGTTTGTTTTTGATTTTACTCTTGCAACTCTAATTATAGAATACGACATATAATTGCCCTCCTGTTTCATTGATTTTCGTGGCCTTTATTTATTAAAGTCTAACACACTAGACTTATTTGCAATAAGTCATTAGTTCGTGTGTTCTGCGAAGCTAGTTTTGCTTACGCAAAAATGGACTGAACAAGTCAGTCCATAAGTTCAAAACCTAAACCCCAGCAACCAAAAATGTGGTTGCTAATGTTCATAAATTTTATGATCACTACGTGTATAAAATTTAATTCACTAAGTTCAAGTTCAATCCAATATTTCGCCTGTATCTGTATCAACGTAACTTTGTCCGTATTTACGTTCTTGATACACTGCATCGAAATATAATCTAATTAATCCAGTATGTGAACGTAGAACACTATTTATAATTTTCATACTCGGCAAATTATAGTCACCACCATGTTCTTTCACAAAACGTCTTAATTCTCTTATGTTTGCTAAACCATGGTCATCTATCATGTCGCAAACATCGTTCAACATTTCGTCTTTATCTTCTACATCAAGCACTACATATCTATCAATATCAAAGTTATTCAAAAGCTCTATATCCTTTTTGTTGTACTTATATTTATTGGTTCTGTTGCAAAGTAAAAAATATAGCTAACCACTAATTTATCATGTCAGTGTTCGCTTAACTTGCTAGCATGATGCTAATTTCGTGGCATGGCGAAAATCCGTAGATCTGAAGAGACCTGCGGTTCTTTTTATATAGAGCGTAAATACATTCAATACCTTTTAAAGTATTCTTTGCTGTATTGATACTTTGATACCTTGTCTTTCTTACTTTAATATGACGGTGATCTTGCTCAATGAGGTTATTCAGATATTTCGATGTACAATGACAGTCAGGTTTAAGTTTAAAAGCTTTAATTACTTTAGCCATTGCTACCTTCGTTGAAGGTGCCTGATCTGTAATTACCTTTTGAGGTTTACCAAATTGTTTAATGAGACGTTTGATAAACGCATATGCTGAATGATTATCTCGTTGCTTACGCAACCAAATATCTAATGTATGTCCCTCTGCATCAATGGCACGATATAAATAGCTCCATTTTCCTTTTATTTTGATGTACGTCTCATCAATACGCCATTTGTAATAAGCTTTTTTATGCTTTTTCTTCCAAATTTGATATAAAATTGGGGCATATTCTTGAACCCAACGGTAGACCGTTGAATGATGAACGTTTACACCACGTTCCCTTAATATTTCAGATATATCACGATAACTCAATGCATATCTTAGATAGTAGCCAACGGCTACAGTGATAACATCCTTGTTAAATTGTTTATATCTGAAATAGTTCATACAGAAGACTCCTTTTTGTTAAAATTATACTATAAATTCAACTTTGCAACAGAACCCTATTAGTTATAATACTATTTACCGTGCTATTTATTTAGGCCTATTTGATCCGCCTAAATTAAGTCACGGTAACCGTGGATGTATTAGATTGTTAAGGCATAGAGGTAAGACTAGACACACTAAAAGTCATCAAGAAAATAGAGGTAGAATTAGAATAAGTTATTCAATACATGATCGACCTCAAATCATTAATGATAGAGAACGAATCGGAGATTGGGAAGCCGATACTGTTATGGGAAAAACTGGAAAATCTTGTCTTGTTACATTAGTAGATCGTAAAACCGGCTATTTACTTTGTGGTAAAGTACCTAAAAAGAAATCTGAGTTTGTGAAACAGAAAATCGTAGATTTACTTGGCACCTTACCAAACAATAAACGATTATCTATTACACCAGATAGAGGTAAAGAGTTTTCTAAACATCCAGAAATTACGTCAGAGTTAGATAACATTCCATTTTATTTTCCTGATCCTCATTCCCCTTGGCAACGTGGAACTAATGAAAATACAAATGGATTGATTAGAGAATATATAGCCAAAGGTATTGATATTGATAACATTACAGAAGAACAAATAGAACACTATGTTTATAAGTTGAATACACGTCCTCGTAAACGATTTGATTGGAAAACACCAGCAGAGCTTTTCAATGATAAGGTGTTGCACTTAATTTGACAATTGAAGATATAAATAACCATGGAATCACATCGTTATTCCATGGTTATTTATTGTTCTAATCATACAATTTTCTCTCTAATTTTGCCAGAGATGTAATCCACGATACCGACCATAATTACTAAGCCGATTAATATAATTCCGACACGATCCCATGAACGTGTCTGCAAGGCAAAGATTAATGGTGTACCGATACCTCCTGCACCGATTAAGCCTAAGATGGACGCCGAACGCAAGTTCAACTCAAAACGGTAAAGAATTAATGACATGAAAGTCGGCAAGATTTGCGGGATGACCGCAAATACTAATGTTTTAATTTTATTTGCGCCGCATGCTTTAAGCGATTCGGTTGCACTTAAATCGATATTTTCAATATCCTCTGCGAAGAGTTTTCCAAGCATCCCTACTGAATGAATACCGAGTGCCAACACGCCTGAAAATGATCCTGGTCCTACTGCTTTGATAAAGATTAAAGCCATTACGATTTCAGGAAAGACTCTGATAATACTTAAGATAAATTTGCTTGTGCCTGTGACTGGGCGGAGTTTGACAATATTCTTTGCGCCTAAGAACGCTAAAGGAATACAGATAATCGCAGCTAATATTGTTCCGACTACTGCAATCGCAAAGGTTTCTAACAAACCATGAAGCAAGTCTTCTCCGCCTTTTTGATAGACAAAGCCCCAATCCGGATGAGTTAGTCCTTGTAATATCGAACCGAGAATTTGACGGGATTTGTCTTTGATTTCTAAAGCAGGCATACCGGCAAAAGCCCAAATCAAAAGTGCCGCAACCACTAGTGCTGTTAAGGTATATTTGATTTTCTTCTGCTTATTGCTGTAGTTGTTCAATAACTCTGTTTTACTCATTGTCGTCATGTGAGTTGCTCCCTCACTTTCGAACTGATGAAGTCAATAATGACTACAATCAATAGTGTAAATAAGATAATCACTGCTGTTTTATCGTATTGGAACAGGCCGAGTGTTTGGTCATAAAAGAGACCGATACCGCCGGCACCGACTAAACCAAGTACCGCAGCTGCACGAATATTAATTTCAAAGGCGAATAATACATAAGACACATAAGAAGCGAGTGCCTGCGGAACGACACCGAACAAAATCCATTTGGTTTTATTCGCCCCTACTGCCGTCATGGCTTCTAAAGGGCCTGGATCAATCGCTTCTAAAACTTCATATAATAACTTTGCGACGATACTGATAGTTAATACAATTACCGCGAGCACCCCTGGAATTTGGCCAATCCCAAAAACCGCAACGAAAATAGCCGCAAGTAATAAATCCGGTATCGTACGCACAATGTTCAGCACGAAACGTGCCGGCATTGCTATCCATTTCGTACGTGAGATATTCTTGGCACATAATAATGCAATGGGTACTGCAATAATAGAACCGATAAATGTACCTACGATTGCCATACGAATCGTATCTAACATTGGATTCAATATCTGAGATAAATAACTTAAATCCGGCGGAAACATATCTGTAAATAAGACACCGATTTGAGGCAAGCCGTATAATAAATCACCGATACTAAATCCCGTATAAGTCAAACTCCATATTACTAAGAAAAGTACAAGGACTGCACTGAAAGTCGTCTTAAACGATTTCTTGTTATTTAACATCGACGCATAATCTTTCGCATGATCCATGCTAATTCACTCCTAACTTCTCTTCGTCTTGAATAGAACGGCCGTAAATTTCATTAAAGGCTTCATCTGTTGCACGCTCAACAGGGCCATCAAAGACCAATTGACCATCGCGCAAACCAATAATACGTGTGCCGTATTCACGTGCTAAATCTACAAAGTGCAAGTTGATAATAATTGTGATACCTAATTCTTGATTAATACGCTTCAAATCATCCATCACTTGTTTAGTTGTTAAGGGATCTAATGAAGCAACAGGCTCATCTGCTAAAATAATCGCAGGTTCTTGGCATAAAGCTCTTGCAATAGAAATACGCTGTTGCTGACCGCCGGATAATTCATCAGAACGTGATTTATACTTATCTAAAATATTGACGCGGTCTAAAGCTTCTAATGCTTTGATTTTGTCTTCCTTCGGAAATAGACCGAGAATCATTTTCCAAGTCGGATGATAGCCGACACGTCCGCTGAGTACATTACGCATCACCGAAGAACGTTTGACTAAGTTGAAATTTTGGAAAATCATACCGATATTTCTGCGCATTTCAAGCAGTTGATTGCCGCTGGCTTTAGTCATCGATTTGCCGTCAATCAGAATTTCCCCTTCTGTAATATCATGCAGCCGATTGATAGAACGCAGTAATGTCGATTTTCCTGAACCTGACAAGCCGACAATGACTGCGAAATCACTCTTTTCAATATTTAAATTAATACGGTCTAAACCGACATGACCGTTACTATAAACTTTGCGTACATCTTTAAATTCAATTTGACTCATACTCATTTCCTTTCCTTCTCGCTTTAATACAAAGCGAGCGTATTCAACGGACTCAATGTGCTCTTGCAAGCCTCACTGCGTTGAAATACGCTCATTAAAATGGTGTGATGGAGAACATCTGTTTGCTTTGTGCTTACTTCATTTCTTTGACTTTTTTATCGTATTCTCTAACGATATCGAAGTTTTCATCTTTGCTGTCTACGTAGTTTTCATGAGAGTAAACTTCACTGATGACTTTGTGTCCCTCTTTTGTTTTCGCAATATCTTTAAAGGCTTTTTTCAGTTTGTCGCGGAATTTTGAATCCATATCGCTGCGCACTGAGATTGTGTCGTTTGGAATCGGTTTAGTTAATTTTAAAATTTTAGTTTCATCAAAGACTTTAGGTTCGTCTTTTTTCACGATTTTACGTGCATCGTTGAATACAGCTGCCGCATCTACATCGCCGTTCATTAATGAAATGACTGCTTGGTCATGACCTTTCATGTTCACAACTTTCATGTCTTTTAAGACATTTACGCCTTCTTTGTCTAATTCAACAAGCGGGAAAGTATACCCTGCAGTTGAACTCACATCTTGCAGCGCGATTTTTTTGCCTTTTAAATCTTTAACACTTTTAATACCTGAATCTTTTTTAACAAGAATTTCTGATTTATAGTCCTTTGTAAGTTCTTTTGAATCTGAACCGTCCTTATTCACTCCGAAACGTTGTGCTTGAAGCAATACATCCGCCGCTTTTTTATCGTGCGCTAATGTATAAGCTGTCGGAGGTAAGAAACCAACATCTACTTTTTTAGATTTCATCGCTTCAACAATTGTGTTGTAGTTCGTTGAAACTGAAACTTTCACTGGGATATCTAACTCTTTAGATAATAATTTTTCTAACGGTTTTGCTTTCGCTTCCAACTTATCTGCGTTTTGAGAAGGGACAAATTGAACTGTTAATTCTTTAGGTTTGTAATCCCCGCTGCCTCCCTCTTTATCACTTTCTTTCTTATTGTCTAAAGAACTGCCGTTGCCGCAAGCGGATACGAATAAAATAACTGCCATCATTAAAGCGAAGAGTGACTTTAACGCATGTTTCTTTCTCATTCAACATTCCTCCATATGTATTGCGATGTGTTACACATTTATTATATGAGTGAATTAAAGTAAAAAACAACACAATATTTGTGTAGATTGAGTAAATAATTTATGCAATGTTGATTATCTTTAAATTATTTGAAACTTTAGTTAAGTTATCGTAAATCTTAAATTTATCGAATGTAACTTTCTAGAATTACGAATATAATGAAAGGACAAGTAAATAAAAATAAATACATAACCATTTTAGGAGGAACATTCAATTGAAAGTAATCCATCGTTACGTCGCAAGTTCTGTTTTGATCGCATCTACACTACTCAGTGCATCACCTGATACATACGCACAAAGTACCACTGATGCACCGACTATCGGAGAAGCTGAAAAAGGCAAAGTACTTATGGATAATTCACATGCCCAAACCGCAGGTGCGGCAGATTGGGTCTTAGACGGCGGCTTTTCTGATTATGCCAACCAAATCGCAAAGCAAGGTTATCAAGTGAAAGAATTACGCGGACAGGCAAGTATCACGCCTGAAAAGTTAAAAGACACAAAGATTCTAGTCATTCCTGAAGCGAATACACCTTTCAAATCTTCTGAACAACAAGCTATGGTTGATTTTGCAAAACAAGGCGGCAGTATTATTTTCATTTCTGATCACTACAACGCAGACCGCAACTTGAACCGAATTGATTCATCTGAAGCCATGAACGGCTATCGCCGCGGTGCATACAACGATATGACCAAAGATATGTCGCAAGATGAAAAGCAGTCAGAGGCTATGCAAGGCGTAAACAGTTCTGATTGGTTAGCTGAAAACTTTGGTGTACGCTTTAGATACAATGGTTTAAATAATCTTACAACGAAAAATATGGTAACAGGCAAAGATGCGATGGGCATCACAGATAATGTCAACAGTGTGTCTATGCATGCAGGTTCAACGTTAGCCATTACTGACCCTGATAAAGCAAAAGGCATTATTTATACACCTGAAGGTTTATCTTCAGAACAAAAATGGTCGCATGCGGTAGATCAAGGTGTCTATGCCGGAGGCGGTAAAGCTGAAGGACCTTATGTCGCGGTGTCTAAAGTCGGCAAAGGCAAAGCGGCATTCATCGGCGATTCATCTTTAGTTGAAGACAGTACACCTAAATATAAACGAGAAGACAGCGGAGATACAAAGAAAACTTATGACGGCTTTAAAGAAGCAGATAATCAGCAATTGCTCTCTAACTTAACAACATGGCTCGGCAAACAAGAAGATGCCGAAACGATAACAGCGCTCGGTGTTTCAAAAGACCAAGCCACACCATTGAAAGATTTCGAACAGCCAAAGCAATCAACAGAACCGCAAAAAGAACCTTGGTCAGAACCTAAAGCAGGCTATAAATGGTACGATCCATCAACTTTTGCGGCTGGCAGCTATGGAGGCTCACAATCTGAAACTCCAAAAGAAGAGCAGCCTTCATCACCAGATGAGGATACAAGCAGTACATCTATCAATACGAATGGCATTGCATTCGATGTGCCTGAACAACTTCAAGCAGGACAAACATTTACTATCAAAATCCAATTTAAAGGTCAGCCTGCCAACCAAACTTTAAACGATTTGCGTGCCGGTATTTATGCAGATGGCGGACGCCAGCTTGCGACATTCGGCACACAATCATCACCAGGGTATAGTGCAGCACAATCTGTTCAAACAGACAGTGACGGCAATGCGACACTGTCCTTGAAAGGTCAAACAATATCTGATGCTTCAGGGTCTGCACACTTGCGTTTAAAACAAGGTTCGCATAACCTGAAAACACAATCTATAACGATTAACTGATACGCACATAGGGGGATTTTACATTGACACAACTTGCATTCTATATCGTCAGCGATGTACACGGCTATCTCTTTCCAACTGACTATCAAGACAAGACACAACGATTACCGATGGGGCTCTTGCATACCAAAGCCATCATAGAAGAAGATAGTGCACAGTACAAAAACACGATTCGTATAGATAATGGCGACTTTCTTCAAGGATCGCCTATCGGACATTATCTTGCGAAAGAAAGAGAATCTGCAGAACAGCTGGCGGCGATTTATAATCAATTCGTTTTTGACTTAGGTGTAATCGGAAATCATGAGTTTAATTTCGGCTTAAATTATCTCAAAGACACACTAGCAGATTTAGATTATCCAGTCTTATCTGCGAACATTTTAGAAAACGGCGAACCCTTCACTGGTCATGGTGTCACGTATTTACAAAGAGAGGGATTAACGATTGGCGTGATTGGTTTAACTACACAATATATCCCGCATTGGGAGAAAGCAGAATACATTGAAGGTCTGACATTTGAAAGTGCTGAAAGCACATTGGCACAGTGGCTGCCTGAAGTCAGAGCCAAATCTGATATTGTAGCAGTATGTTACCACGGCGGGTTTGAAAGAGATTTAGAAAGCGGTGCGCCTACGGAAGCCTTAACTGGAGAAAATGAAGGTTATGCATTACTCGACCGCTTCCACACCGACATCGACCTCTTAATCACCGGCCACCAGCATCGTGAAATCGCACAAGTCATTCACGGTGTCCCAGTCATCCAGCCTGGTTCTAAAGGCAATACTGTCGGCAAAATTGTCTTAGACTACCATGATCAAGGTGTGCATCATGCGACTGCACAGCTTTTAACTGATGATAATCCTGATAAAGCTGTACTGACAGATGAGCTTCAGCAATTCAGCGATTATATTGAACAATGGCTAGATGCCCCAATCACTTTATTATCTGAAGATATGGTCGTTGAAGATCAATTTAAAGCACGCACTGCACCGCATCCATACCTTAACTTCTTGAATTACATCTTAATGGAAGCAAGCAATGCTCCGATTGCGGCATCTGCCTTATTTGATTTATCACGCGGCTTTAAAGGCGAAGTCACAATGCGGGATGTCTTAAACAACTATCCGTTCCCTAATACATTCAATGTACTGAAACTCAGCGGACAAGATATTAAAGATGCTTTGGAACAAACAGCTGAATACTTTGAAGTACAAGACCAAGAAGTCATTGTGAACCCTGAATATGTTGAACCCAAGCCTCAGCATTACAATTATGATATTTGGTCAGGTATTGCCTATACTATCAAAGCAGGCAATCCTAAAGGCGAACGTATTACACGTTTGACCCATCAAGGACAGCCGATTGCTATGCATCAAACTTATGAAGTCGTACTGAATAATTACCGTGCTGTCGGCGGCGGCAACTATCCAATGTTCAGTGAAGATAAAATCATCAAATCGATTCCGACTGAAGGTGCACAGCTGATTATTGATTACTTGCAAGCACATCCTGAATTGGATATTCCGAATGTGACAGATTTCAAAGTTGAAGTATAGATTACATTAAAGACAAACACAGCCCCCGCATTCAATACGGAGGCTGTGTTTCATTCTTATATCAAAATTTT
>NZ_JBBOVM010000004.1:0-28184 GCF_038006605.1 Staphylococcus sp. FSL W8-0271 | reverse complement strand
CCGCCCCGTACTAAAAAAGGAGTGTTAAATATGATGTATTTAAAAACACGTTATATAACATTAAATGATTTAAAACAATTAGG
Organism: Staphylococcus sp. FSL W8-0271; assembly: GCF_038006605.1. Taxonomy (NCBI): domain Bacteria; kingdom Bacillati; phylum Bacillota; class Bacilli; order Caryophanales; family Staphylococcaceae; genus Staphylococcus; species Staphylococcus sp. FSL W8-0271. The sequence continues at coordinate 28,101 of NZ_JBBOVM010000004.1, read as the reverse complement.
AATTGCAGATAAACACGGCTTAATAGACTATCAAGAATTTAATAAATTAAAGCTAGAAAATAAAGACAAAGGAGTTAATTTGAAAATGGGCACAAACAACATATTTGAAAGAGGTATAAATTTCATAGACAAAAGCCCGATTTACTACAACGGAAAGCGTTACGATAATAAAATTGATATAATTGAATGAAACTCACAATAAAGCTATTAGTTAATCCTTATTCAATATTATAAATATCAGTTAATTTTACAGGCATTAAAACATCATCAGTATAAATATATAAAACACTATCTAATGTATTGACCTTGTGTATTATACCTTGAACACTTTTTATATAGCCATTAGCAAAATAATGAATTTTGGCTAAAGTATTATCAATCATTTTACTGGCCAATGTATCATTTATATTTTCTACTTGGTCTTCGCTAAGTAATGGCTTTTCAATTTTATTTTGGCCTTGAATGTACTGTTCTAATCTTTCGTATTGTTCGGGGATATTGGCCATAGGTAGCCATTTTTTCATTCCTCGACCTTGTGGGATATTAGGGTTTAAATACTCACGGGGTATTTTTCTATAATCTGTTTCATTAGCATATTTTTCAGGGATCATTTGCAACACCTCAATTCAAATATAGAACATATGTTCTATATTTGGAAGTGATTTTTTATTATAGAAAGGGTTTTTAAATGAAAAAAGATTATGATACTAAATTATGGTATGAAGTTGATGTTAGCAATTTTGATGTAAAAAAAGAATTGCAGAATATTGATTTGTATAAGCATGAGTACGTTAAACTAATTAATGATAAATGGATAGACGTACTAGACAAAATATATAGAAGTATCGGAGATTTTGGAGAACGTCCACAAGATACTTTACAGACATTTTCAGTATATAGAGGTAATACAGCAGGAAATAAGTATATTTATGACATAGGTTTTAATGTTGATTTGGCAAGAGATTTAATAAAAAAGACTAATAGAAAACCATTGGAAGCGCCAAATGATATTTTTAATGATGGAATACACATTAACTATACAGAAAAAGAAAACCCTTATACTTTTACGCCTGATGAACCAATAATTTTAATTCCTGATTTAGTAACATCAAGAGAAGCAAGATTTAAAAAAATATACGATATACCAACATCATTATTAGTATTAGATGGCAATAATAGAGTTACTTTGATGAAAAAATATAACCAACCCTATATACACTGTTATTACGTTTCATTAGATGAATTGTTAGAAAACAAAGTGTTTTTAACTGACTTTGATAGTGCTGTTTATTGTCAGATGGCAGATCTGGTTTATATATTAAAACATATAGATGAACCTAGTATTAATGAAATAGCAAAGGTATATTATAATCAAAGTTATTTAGTAAAGCATTTTAGTAAATATATATAACAAAAGGGGAATAAAACACATGATAAATACAAAAATATATGAAGATATTAAAAATGAATTAGTAAAAGCAATACTAACTGATTATGAACAATATAAAGACGCACTTGAAAATTTTCAAAGTAAAATTAAGCAGGGGCATAGTTTCTATATAGTTAGCACTAGAAAGCCAATTAGTGAACATGCTTCAGCTAAACGATCAGCTATGTATGCAAATAGAACACTTACTGAAGATGAAAATTTAGTTAGAATGTTAAGAAATTTAAGTGAAAGATTTGTATATATATATAACTATAGAAGGGCATTTAGTTTAGTCAAAGAACATAGAAGTAAGTTAATTGCGAACGTTAAGGAGTTAATAAGCTTTAATAAAATAACGAAAGACAAATTTTCAGAAAAAAATGATGCCACAGCTATTTTCAAGCCTATTGAAACATATGCAGTTAATAAGCATTTAGATATATATTTTAGAAGTATTGAAACAGTAAAAGGCCATATTGATAATTATTTAGAGAATAAATATGAGCTTGATTTGAACCAAATAGCAATTAAAGAAGACGGTGTTTATAGCATAGATGATGATAGGCTACAAGAAAGTGAAAAAGTTTTCTTTGAAGAAGTTATGAAGGCTATTAAATATGATATAGAACAAGTAAAAGCTATTGAGAAGCAAAAAGATAGTGAAAATTATCTGAAGTATTGTTTATTGTTTAAATAATGCTAAAGGGCTGAAAATATGGAAAATGAAAACCAGGAGTTTAAACGATCAGAAAAGGCTGAAAACAAGCAAAGCAAGCTGAAAATAATATTTGTAATTATGATTATTTTATTATTACTGTGCATTATAGGAGCAATTGTATATTTTGTTTTATCGAATAATGCAAAAGCGCAGCTAGATGATTTTGAAGAAGCTGTTCAATCTAAAGACTATAAAGCAGTATCTAAAACATTAACTTCTAAAGATGTTAAAGTTACTCATGCAGAAGCTAAACAATTTGTAGATTATATGGCCAAGAAAGACAAACGTAACAAATTCAAAAAAGAAATGAACAACATTAAAAGCAATATTGAAAATAGTGAAAGTGATACGGTTGATTTTGGATATATAACAGACAAGCAGGAACGAAAGTTGATAGAAATAACTATGAATGGGAACAAGTTTATATTTATTGATAGATTGGCTTTTAAACCTATATTTCATGATGTATATATAGAAAATAATTCATATTCAAATGCTAAGTATGAATTTAATAATGTTGAAGATAAACAGCAAATTATTACAGCACCTAAAAATAAAACAACAAATATTGGTAAGTTTTTTGTAGGTAAATATGATATAGAAGCCCAAAAAATTTATGATGATGATAATTCATTGATTAAGGGCAAGGTTAAGGGCAATATTCGATTTGATACAGATAATCTAAATAGTGATAAAAAAGTCATTGCACATGCTAGTTTTAAGGACGCAAATTTTAAAGCAAATTTAATTAACAACGAAAAAGTAGATGACGATATTAAGCTTTATATCAATGATAAGCCGATTAAGTATGAAAAAAATAAAGTGTACGGTGCATATCCAGTAAATAAACCTTTAAAAGTTTATGCTAAAGGTAAAATAAGCGATAAAGCATTTAAAACTAATACAGTAACTATAAAGGACGATCAGGGGGCAGAACCTCAAAATATAAGTTTGAAATTTAATGAAGATACTATTAATGACTATTTAAAGAGTATCAAAGATATTGAACTAGGCGCGAAATCGTTTATGGAAGACTATACTAAAGATTTGAATAAAGCCTATAAAGAAAGTGATTATAAGTTTATAGATAAATATATTGAAAGTAACAGTGATTTATCACAATATATGCGGTCAATGGTTGAAAGCAAGAAGAAAAACCAATACAGACGACCTGAATTTGAAAGCGTTAATTATCAAGATGGAAAAGTTAATGTCATTTTGAAAAAGGAAAATCAGAATAAAGATAGCATAAAATCTAAATATGTACTGAAGTATAATAAATCAGATGAAAGTTATAAAATACAAAGTTATGAAGATATATAAAAAATGCCATCTGTTTAATTACAGATGGTGTTTTTTTATATATAAATATTAAAATTTGTCACTGGATAGAACTTTGAGTTGAAGTGTGACCCAAAAATTGAAAATTGCAGATATTATTACGATTAGTGCTAAATGACAAATTAGCATTAAGATTATCAAAATTAAAGCACCCGATCCCGTCATAAAATAATTACACACGGCGATAACGGCACAACCCAAAACCGTAAATATTGTACATATAATGAATAAAAAAATGGTTATACGTTTGTTAAAAACTTCTTTGACATTTACATTTTTGTAGATCTTATTTGATGAAATGAAAGCTGTAGGAAATAGAAATATACAGATTTCAAAGAAAATATTTACATCAAATTGAAAATGATGATTGTGAAGGACAATGTTTCTTAAAGTTAGTAATAACCAAAATACAACGATAGATAAATACGCTTCTTTATTTAATAAATTTTGTGTAACTGCTTGAGAAATTTGTTTGTTATTCATCTTACACACCTCCTTATATATAGTGTAAAGTAATACTGTGATACTAAGATAGGACAACTTCTAATTTTTAAAAAAAATTATAGTGTCAGATAATTTGATATTTCAAAGTACATATAGTTTGTTTTAAAAAACAAATTATAAGCTAGTCAAAAACGATCGGTTTTGACCAGGTATGATATTAGAAAATAATACATTTCAATAAATAAAATAATTTAATAAAAATTACGCTTGAATAAGTGTTATTTATAAGGGTTAAAGGCTTGTAGAATTTAATAAATTCTACAAGCCTTTAACTATATTCGTACCTGGTCAAAACATGTGTTAAAATCAAAGTGTCAAAACTAAAAGCAAAAAGGGTTTTTGACCAAGCTGAGAAAAGCCCTCAGACGCAACGAAAAAATATTTTGAAGCCCATTATGCGCAAACGCGCACACAGTCGTTCATATTAAAGCTATTCATAAAGGAAGTAGGCGATATTTTGGCTAAAATAGGATATGCAAGAGTTTCAACAATCAGCCAAAGTTTAGAAACACAAATTAATTTATTAAAAGCTGAAGGTTGTATTAAAATATTTTCTGAAAAAGTGAGTGGTAAGAAAACCAATAGAAGTAAATTAGATGAGTGCTTAAAATATTTAAGGGAAGATGATGTATTAGTTGTGACTAAAATTGATAGATTAGGACGCACAACTAAACAATTAATAAATTTAGCAAGTTGGCTACAGGAACATAATATAGAGTTAAAAATATTAGATGGAAACTTTAATATGAATAGCCCACTAGGAAAAATGATATTTACTGTAATGAGTGGCTTTGCAGAACTGGAAACAGATTTAAATAGAGAAAGAACCCTTGAAGGTTTAAACGAAGCGAAAGCTAGAGGTAGAAAAGGCGGGCGTCCAGGCGTTACTGAAGATGTAAAAAATTATGTTATGTATCTATACAATAATACAGAGTTATCAGGTAATGAAATCGCAAATAAAACGGGAGTAAGTAGATCAACAGTTTATCGAATAAAACGGGATTTTGAAAATAGTAAGGGGGCTAATAGTTAATGAATGAAGACTTAATACTGGCGTTATGCGGGAAATTGAAAGATTTGAGAAAAGAACGAAAATTACAACAGAAGGAAGTAGCAAAAAATATAGGTATTAATTATGCAACTTTAAGTAAAATTGAAGGTAAGAAAATTGAAACAGTACCGCTTAGAACTATATGTAAGTTATTAACTTATTATGATATGACTTTATATGATTTTATAGTTCAAAACGAAGATATAACTAATAATGAATATTAATTTGGGGATATTTGCAAATATATTAAAAATGTTTGCAATCGTCAATATAGAAGTTTATACTAAAATTAATCAAAAAAAGATATGAAAAAAGACCACGTGCAAAGTTAAAGTGCGACCAACACTTTTAACTTCTAGCGCTTGAAACGTTACTCAACCTAACGTATACAAACGGTTTTCGGGTCTTCTTCCATACCTTGTAATTTAGGTAATTTTTATTATATTTTATACCTAAATTATAGGGGCATGAGAGAAGAAAGTAAAGAAAAAGACGCTACATTTCTACTTTTCTACTTCGCTACTCGACTACTTTAAAAGTATATGGACGCCTAAACAAGGACTGGTAACGCTTACAAGCGTTATCAGTCTTTTTGTTTAGGAGGTGTAGGCAATGCTAAATATTAATAAAATTTATGATTTTATATTACATGGAAGTATAGAAAAGTATAAATTTAAAAATTCTAAAGCTACAGATTTAGAAAAAGCTAATTTTAAGGCTACACAAGCCCAAAATTGGAGATCAGCACGTATTGCTGTCACACCTAATAAAGCTACATTAATAGACGGTTTAGGTTTAATTATTGCTTCAGAAGAAGCTTTAGTTCAATATGGTCATAAATTTAGCCATTGGACGCCTAACCCTTATAATTATCTAAGCAAAGAAAAAGCTAATATAGCAGATGTTAATACGTATAAAGTATTAAACAGAACAAAAGATAATGTAAAACAAATCAATACATTTGTTTTAGATGTTGATGAAGATATTGAATACAACGAATTAGTTCAAAGCTTAGCTTCAGCGCATATCAATGAAGGTGCTGAAATGCCTAATTTATATGTAAAGACGCCTAGAGGTTGGCATTTGTATTTTGTATTAGATACACCGTTCTATGCTAAAGGTATAGAAAAGAAAGCTATAAAAGTAGCTGAAAAAGTACATAGTAGCTTAGCACATGCAATTTCTAAATATTTACCAGTCGATAATCAATGTGTATCTACTGGCTATTTCAGATTGCCTACAAAAGATAATGTACAGTTATTTACAAATCAATACTGTTCAAAATCTTATATGGTGCGCTGGAGTAAAGAGTATTCAGAAAAGAACAATTTAAATCAGAACGTATTTTATAAGAGTATAGCCAATGGCCAAGAATTAACGCCTGAATGGGTTGATTATTTGTTAAAAGAAGCAGATGTTACTTCATTTGGATATGGCGTTGGTAGAAATAACGCAATGTTTTCAGTAGCGTTATATTATTATTCTAAAAATATAGATATAAAAGAAGCAGAAAGTAATATCTATGCTTTTAATAAGCGCTTAAATAAGCCTTTATCACATAAAGAAGTTGAAAGAGTAATTAAAAGTGCTTATAGCGGTCGTTATGGTGGCGCAATGCGTGAACATGTAGAAAACCTTTTAGAAGCTTTTAGTGATGGCCAAATTGCATATAGCAATAATGGTGTAAGTATCAATGGCTTTTGGAAACATAAAAAAGAGCGTAAAGATCGTGTTAGAAGCCATTTTGACGAACGTAAAGACGATTTAGAAAGATATTTAAATGAACATACAAACAAGCAGAAAGTGTTCGTTAAAGGCTCAATGAGTGCTATTGCTAAAAAGTTAGGCATGGCTAGATCATCTTTATATGCAATTTTTGAAAAGCATATAAACAAAAGAACTATTATCAAATATACAATTAAAAACGGTAGATATTCAGAAACTTTCATTGCTTTAAAAAGCGTGTATATTGAAAGTTTATTTGAGATGATTAAAAGTATTAAAAACAAAAAAGAAAGCTATATAACGGCTATAAGATACCTTGTAAGCAGTGAAAGAAATACATATAGTTTAATGGTACAAAATAATGGTTTGATGAATGAAATAGAAAATACACTCATGTATATAGATCGGCATACTCAGTATATAGAAGGTAATGAAATTCTATATGAACGGCTTATTAGTTAAATTTTAATTGTCCAATGTGCCATTACATATATCAGGGTGCTTGTGCGTTGCTGTAAATAATATATATAAGTGAGTAGTTAAGTAGTTATGTAGAATAATAGAAAAAGACATAAGTAGTATATTCTACTAAATAATATATATAAGTGAGTAGTTAAGTAGTTATGTAGAATAATAGAAAAAGACATAAGTAGTATATTCTACTAAATAATATATATAAGTGAGTAGTTAAGTAGTTATGTAGAATAATAGAAAAAGACATAAGTAGTATATTCTACTAAATAATATATATAAGTGAGTAGTTAAGTAGTTATGTAGAATAATAGAAAAAGACATAAGTAGTATATTCTACTAAATAATATATATAAGTGAGTAGTTAAGTAGTTATGTAGAATAATAGAAAAAGACATAAGTAGTATATTCTACTAAATAATATATATAAGTGAGTAGTTAAGTAGTTATGTAGAATAATAGAAAAAGACATAAGTAGTATATTCTACTAAATAATATATATAAGTGAGTAGTTAAGTAGTTATGTAGAATAATAGAAAAAGACATAAGTAGTATATTCTACTAAATAATATATATAAGTGAGTAGTTAAGTAGTTATGTAGAATAATAGAAAAAGACATAAGTAGTATATTCTACTAAATAATATATATAAGTGAGTAGTTAAGTAGTTATGTAGAATAATAGAAAAAGACATAAGTAGTATATTCTACTAAATAATATATATAAGTGAGTAGTTAAGTAGTTATGTAGAATAATAGAAAAAGACATAAGTAGTATATTCTACTAAATAATATATATAAGTGAGTAGTTAAGTAGTTATGTAGAATAATAGAAAAAGACATAAGTAGTATATTCTACTAAATAATATATATAAGTGAGTAGTTAAGTAGTTATGTAGAATAATAGAAAAAGACATAAGTAGTATATTCTACTAAATAATATATATAAGTGAGTAGTTAAGTAGTTATGTAGAATAATAGAAAAACGCCTACTAATTAAAATTAGCAGGCGCCAAAAAATTAAAAATTACCTAAAATACTTTTAACAAAATGGAGATCTCTCCCCAATAACAATTATATATTATGGGTGTATATTTTATTTAATTATGGTGTGAACATATAATAGATTATATTATGTAATAGGGTTAATATAATTAGATTATACCTTAATTTAATTCATTACATAATACATACCATAATGAATTACATAAACCATACCATAATATACAAATTAATAGTTGTTTTTTCGGTATTTTTAAGGTAAAATGTAATTAAGGATATAAACCACTGTATTTTTCGTGACTATCTCCTGTTAGATTAAATAAGATTACATTATTCATAGAATAATATTATCATCTTAATTAATCGTAACTGGAGAAGACTTTGTTTTTTATTTGTTAAATGCGGGGGGCGACATATCCACTGTACCTTGACAACCAAATACAAACGGGAGGTATCCACATATGACGTCTAAACTTCTTAGACAACTCTCCTTATTCATATCCTATATCCTTATCCTCTCACTACTCATATATTTCACAGCGCGAGCGTCACTGATCGCTGGTGCAATTCTTGCAATTGTATTTATAATAATTTCTATAATATTAAGACATATTATGAAAATAATTAAAATACAGAAAAATATGAAATATTTTAGAATATTAACTTATGAAGGAGATTTCCCTAAATCTGATAAAATTTTTAAATTATTAAAAAATATTCATTCAACTAGAAGAAATATTTTTGAAAGATTTTTTTATGGAGATCCGTGGTTTACTTTTTTAATCTATAGAGAAAATAGACGAGGAAAAAGTAAGGATAGTAAATTAGGTTTTTATTTAGCAGGGGATAAAGAGTTAATGGTTTCAGTTAGAAAACATTTTAGCAATGTTTATCCAAACATAGAGTTTCATGAAGCAGATGAAAGCCATTTAGATTTTCCTACTAAAAGTTCATATTTTGGTTATGCTAAGTTAAAACATAATTCTTTAAAACAGGGTTATCCAATAGAAAACTTTCAACATGATAATTTAACTAAGATAGTTAGTATTATGGAACCTGATACATGGGTACAATTTAGATTTAGAAGAAATTACGGTTTTAAGTTAAGAAAAGCTATAAAAAAAACTGATGAAGATATTAGAGAGCAAAAATTTAAGGATCGGGATAATTACGAAAAGGAGATTTGGAAAGAAACCAACAAACGTTTTACGTATAGTGATGTTGCTTTTGATACAACGATAAGTATGGCGACTAACTCACATGACGGTCAGCATTTATTAAAAGATATGTATACAATTCTTAATGAATGTAAGTCTGTAAATGAACTTGTATATAGGCCTTCAATGTTTAAGGTAGTGGATTGGTACAATTTATGGAAACGTGGTAAAAGTGTTTTAACTTCAAGAGAATTAGCTAATTTTGTGCATATGCCAGTTATTAATCGAGATAATAGCTTGATTGATAAAATTAAGCCATTTACACCATATATTGAATTAGGTAATACGCCTTTAAGTGAAGACACTTTAGCAACGGGTCTTAAATTGGGAACTTTAGACCACCCTATAATTAAAGATAGGGAAGTATTTATTTTACCTGAAATACTAAGAAAACAATTTTGTGTTACAGGCGCAACGGGTTCAGGTAAGACGAATCTTTTAAATTGTATTTTGAATAACTTCAATAAAAGCTTTGTTGAAAGTTCAGAAGCGACGCCAGGTTTTTCATTAGTAGACCCTTCAGGAAGCGCAATAAAGTTATTACTTAATAGATTGCGTGTTTTTGAAACTTTTGAAGGTAACGAGGTAGATTGGGATAAAGTACATTTCATCAAAGTTAAAGATAGTGAATACCCGTTAGCATGTAATTTGTTGGCTAAATTACATGGCGAAAATTCTGAAGAAATGATAGATAATGTTTTCAGAATTATCAGCGAAAACTTTGATACAGCAACCCAAGCTGAAAGACTATTGCGATACACAATTAAAGCGTTAATTCATGATCCAAAAGAAACTCATACGATTATGTCCGTTATAAGAATGTTATACAAAAATGATGATATTTTTAGAAAACGTATCATTGACCGTATTAGACCATATACAGAAATGTATGAAGTGGTTAATTTCTTTGATAATGAAGCTTCTGATTTAATTGAAAGTCCGTCAGGTCAAGCTGTTTTGAATAGGTTAGATGTATTTAAATCGAACAGTACATTAAGAAATCTGTTTTGTCAGAAAGATTTTAACCTACCAATACGCAAGTGGATGGACGAAGGGCATATAGTATTTTATGACCTTGTAGGAATGAGTGAACAGGAAATTAAAATATTTTGTTCATACATTGCTTATATGTATTATCGTGTTGCAGATCAAAGACCCGCCGACACTTCTTTACTTCATTTAACAGTTGTTGATGAAGCGCATAAAGTACAAGCTTCTATCTTCCCTAAAATCATCAGTGAACAAAGAAAATTTGGCCATTCATTAGGAATTGCTACACAAAATTTAGATGATTTAAATTCAGAATTAAGATCAGCATTAGTTAATAATCAATCTAATTTCTTTGTTTGTAGACAGGGGGAAAGTGGTTCAGTATTAGCAACTAAAATCTTCAAAAGTAGCGATAAAAAAGAACAACATTACACTGAAAGTTATTTTAAACAGTTGCCCGACAATGTTTGTGCATTGAGAACACAAGATGTTATTGAAGGCGAAACAGTTAATGTTAAAACGCAAGTTAAAGTGAAACCTATCGACCGTGTTATGGAAGATGGGAAAGTTGCTGATTATAAAGATCAGTATGAACCTAAAATTGCAGACGAATGGACTATGAAAAAAGCTGTAGAGTTAAGCGCTAACAACGGTATGTATTATAAAGAGATACCTAAAATGGTAAGAGCATTTTTTGAAGATGAAGAATACACTTATCAAGGTAAGCAACAAGAAGAATTTAAAGCTGATGTTATTAAACGTAAACCGATTGTTCCGGAAGAGATTAAACGTAAGCCAAAAGAACAAAAACAAGAAATTAAACCTAAAACAAAAAAACTTAAATTAAATAAATCTAAAGTCGTCTTGAAAACATCAAAAGACGAAGTCAATCAAGAGGAACGAACTAAACAGAATGAAGACAGTCAAGTTTCACAGGAAACAGAGCAATCAAAAAATGTAGGTTCCTTTTTAAGTGGCTTCACAGATAAGGGGGACTGATTAAAATTAACAAAATGGAACGTTCTCTCCTCAAAAAATTGGAGGAGAAAGGCATGTCATATACAACATTAAATGAAAAAGACTTCAAATTATTTAGCTTCTTAGAAGCTCATATATATTTGACTATCGAGCAAATACGCACCGCAATATATTTAAATGATGATGGTTCAATGAAATCAGAAAAAGCGGTTTGGAATAGATTAACCAAATTAGAAGAAGACGGCTACATTACTAAATTTAAAGCGCAAGCAACATTACAAGCTAAGCGCCCAAACTCAATATATTGTTTAACTAAAACAGGTAGTATGTTTTTAGAAAGTATGCAAGGTTATACGCATTTCAAATCAGTATATGAGAAAAAGCTTCCAATGTGGTATATGCACCAGTTAGCCGTTAATAATGTTGTATTATCATATGAACGACATAAAATACCCGCCGTTGACTTACTAGAATATGCAAACGAGCAAAGAACTACTTTTCAATATAATGACGGCCGTGAAGATGTTATTCGTCCTGATGGTGCAATTTTATTAGAAAGACAAGATGGTTACGTTATAGGCATTATGTTAGAAGTTGAAAGGTCTAAAAAAGCTAGAAAATTTACTTACGATAAATTAGTGAGATATAAAGACTTTTTTAATCAGTCAAATAACACTATGAAAAGATTTCATATTCATGCAGGTTTTGAAGAATTTGTAGATGAATGGCGTTTGTTATTTGTGAGTAATGAAGATGAAAATTATCGTAAATTAAAACGTGATTTTAAAACGGTAGATTTTGAAGACGCCTTCAAAGGTCAGAACAGTTTTGATGTGATGATTGCAAAGCTTGATGACATAATGACTAATCCTTACGGTGCAATATATAATTATTTCAAACCAGGTGTAGACTTTGATGAATTTAGAACACTTTAACATCATTTAGAAAGGAGTTAGCTTATGAGAAAGTGGGGCAAGCAGTCCGATAAAAAGGTTAAAAAACAAAAATCAAAGCCCGCACAAAATGAAGAAACGACAGAAGATTATAGAAAAAAGAAGAAGTCAGCAGATCGTTTGTTTAAACGTAACAAGTTAAAAAAGGCGTTAAAAAACAGAGGTAAGGACGACAAAATTTTAAGTAAAGCTAAATTGAAACGTCCTAAAGGTTATAACGTTGTTAAAGCGGTCATAATCATAGCTTTGTTTTTAGTAGTTGTTAGTTGGATAAATGCAGGTAATGCTAATAGAAAAGCAAGCGACGCACGAGAACAATATCAAAAATTAGCTTCACAAATTGATACTACTAATAAAGGTAATCCATCTACACAAATAGGCGCCCAGGAATACGCGAAAGATTTCATAAAAAAATATTATAATTATGATAAAGAGCAAGACCGCGATAAATGGTTAGATAGTTTAAGTGATTATATAGACAGTTCAACATTAGAAGATAATAGCTTTAAACCTGAAAATATAGATGGCAGTATTTCAGTTAAGGACGTTAAAATTAATGATGTTGAAAGTGCAGATAAAAACCAAGCAAAAATATATTTTACAGTTACGCTAGATAAAAAGACAGTTGAAGAAAAAACTGTTAAGAAGAAAGTTAAAGGTAAAAAAGGCAAGAAGGATAAAGAAGAAACTAAAACAGTACAAGAAGATAAACACGAAGATGTTAAATTCAACAGATACATTAAAGTGTATGGCGACGATAAAGGCTATAAATTAGTTACTTTACCTTTACCATATGAACAAAAATCAAATGCAGATGTTCAAATGACGTTAGATACTGATAATGGTAGAGATGTTACAACAAATTATCCTGATGTTAAAGATTACATTACAAGCTTTATGAAAGTTTACGCTTCAGATGATAGAGATACAGCGCAAACATATTTCTATAATAAATCTGATACACAATTATTGAATAACAATGTTGAAATTAAAAATGTTGAAGAAGTGAAAGTGTATCAAGAAAACAAAAAAGATGAACTTAAAACTATTACAACGGTACAAATGGAAGAAAAAGATAGTGGCTTAACAAGTCGAAACAAATTTGAAATTAAGCTTAAAAAGCTTGATGATAATAAGTATAATGTAATTAAAGTAAGTGAACCTCAATATACTAAAAAATAATAGGAGTGTTTAAAATGTTAGATTTAATGACGTCAATTGCTTCAATAGACTTTAGTTCTTTCACATTAGGGGCAGCAGGTGGAGATTTAGTAAATAACGCGCGTGAAGGTGAAAGAAACTTCACATTAGTCTTAAACATTGTTTATTGGGCTATCGCTGCGATTATTATTGTGGCATTAGCATTATCTAAGAAATTCAGAATGGCATTAGGTGCATTGATTATCTTAGGTGTTATCGGCGCGTTAGTTGTTAGAGATCCGCAAAATTTACAAAACTTAGGCGAAAGTATAGCGCAATTCTTTGGCTTCTAATAAGGAGTGCATAGTATGAGTAATATGAAAAAAATCATTGGTTACTGTTCATCACAATTAGATGAAATACCAAACTTAATACGTGGTTTAGGCGGTGGAGAGCAAGGCTTTTCACTGCCTTTTTCTTTGACAGTTAGTCAGATAATCGTTATTTTCACGATTATTTTACCTGGTTTATTTTTCTTACCTATAACAAATGGATTATTAGACTTTTTACCGAAATACGGTAGATATGCAATTGTCTTTTTCATTCATATAGGTTTTCCCGCTGTATTTGGTTTTTTCATAGGTCAAAAAAGTATCGAAAATATGAACGTTGTGAAATATGCAAAAGTATATATGGCTACAAAATTTAATGAAACGTCTGATTATGTAGGACGTGAAGAATTAGATAACAAGAAATCATATAAGTTGAGAAAAAAAGTTGTAGCGCGTACCTTTTCAGATTTCCGCATAAACAAGGAGGATAAATAACCTATGGCTAAAAGACTAGATTTTGATATAGAAGCAGTTGTAGAAAACATCATCTTTACTAAAGATGGCCGTATGCAAGCATGGTTTGAGTTTGAAGGGTTTCACAGTAACTTTGATACAGAAAACGAATTATTAATTAAATTTAGACAGTTGAAACGTGTATTTAAAGAGGTAAAAAAAGAAGTTCATTGTTTAATTATCCCCGAACGTCAAGACTTAGATGAAATTAAAAATCAACATCTTTCATACAGTAGAGGGCGTTTGATACCAGTATTAGAACAACATGAAGACGCTATTTTTGACCATTTAAAAAATTCAAATGAATTAGGTTCATCAGAAAACAAAGTTCGTTATTATATGGGCTTTGAATTAGGAAAGAGTACAATGGTCAACTTTACTAATGAAGATGTTACGTGGGGCGAGATATACACAGAAACAAAAGAAAAGTTAATTAACCTTATTACTAAAGCGATTACTGGTAAAGACGTATTATTAACAACTAACAAAGTTAAAACAGCATATAACAAAATGGATCAATTAAGTAATACGCTAAATAACTTACCGTTTACATTTAGAGAAATTGAACCCGTAGAAATGGCAAAGCTTATAACATGGCCTAATAATTTAAATGTAAGAGAACCGTTTTTAAATGATAATTGGTTTGAACGTTTAACACCCGTTTACAATGGCGATAGATTAATCGCTAAAATTAGAGATCGTGGCCATGTAGAAGATTTATCAACAGTATCATATTCAAATCCTAGCAGTAGAAAACATCTTGTATTACACCAAAATGACGCGTTAGGCAAAGAAAGAGATACTTATATTTCATTTTTACAACTAGCAAAAGTACCAGTTGAAACGCACTTCCCTGATACACGTTGGCTTGAAATACTTAGAAACTTACAATTTGGTGTAGGTGTTTCATTAAAATTAACTTATCAAAGTTCAGATAGAAGATTAATGAAACTTAGATCTAAAAAAGCTAACTTAGAAGACCAAGTAGAACATTTGGCAGATTACGGCGATAGTGCAAGTTCAAACGTTTATGACGGCATAGACATAGCTGATGATTTAATCGCAAATATTGAAAAAAATAGGGAAGCTAGTTTCTTAATGTCAGCTATATTCGTAGTTACAGCCGAATCTCAAAAGGCATTAAATAGGAAATTAGATGAACTTAAAGAAACAATGTCAAATCATCAGTACATTGTTCAGAATACAAGAGGTTTACAATTAAGAAGTTTGCTTGAATGTATGCCAGGAAGTAGAAGATATGTAAAAGAGTTTGTGAAAGATTGCGATATAAACATGATGACAAGTTCATTTTTTGGAAACCGTCACGAGTTAGGCGATCCTTACGGCTTTTACGTAGGTCAAATTGCTACAAATTACGGTACGCCAGTATTTCATATGCCAGGTTTTGCGTCTACAGGACAAGCTAAAAACCAATCATTGGCCATTTGTCATACAGGAAAAACAGGCGGTGGAAAATCATTCGGTGCAAACCTTTTATTCTATGAATATGCAATATGGGGCGCAAAAGTTTTAATAGTAGACCCTAAACAAGAGCGAATGAATAAGTGTGAATGGCATAAGAAATTAGATGAATTAGGTACACAATTAAACTTCATTACTTTGTCAGCTAAACCTAAAGACGCAGGTAAACTTGATCCGTTCTATATCTTTACAGACGTATCAGACGCTGTAGGTGTATCAGAACAGATACTTCATAATTTACTATCAATTTCTATTAGAAATGAAGCAACTATAGATCAAGCAACAATGATTAACAGGGCATTAGAATATGTAGCGAATAGAGATGAACCTAAAATTAATCAGGTTACAGAAGAACTTACATCTATGAGTACAGGCGAGAAAAAAGATATTACATTAACTGAAGATGAAAAAGAACTTTGTAAGCGTCTTGTAAATAGAATTAATGTATATACTACACACTCATTAAGTACGCTAATATTTGGAGAAAGAATTGATGATACAGAAGTTTTAGATATTAATAGTCAATTAAACGTGTTGCAAGTAGAAAATTTAGAACTTGCAGACGCTGATATAGACCCTAAAGACTATTCAAAAGCAAATATTGTAAGTGATAGTATTTTATATGCTTTAACAGCTTATCAAAGACAGTTTATTAACATGTTCCCTAATGATCTAACAGTTATCGGACTTGATGAAGCCTGGAAATACTTCAAAAACTCACAAGGACGTTCAGCCTTTCAAAGTTTATTCCGTGAAGGCCGTTCTAAAGGGGCTTCAATTCATATCATGACACAAAGACTTAGTGATATACCTGAAGACATGCAGTCACAAATCGGACAACTATTTGCATATTTAGAAAGTAATACAGATGAAATTAATAAACTTCAGCAATTCTTTAGATTTGATGATAGTACAGACTTACAAGCGATTATGCCTGAACTTGAAACAGGCGTATGTGTTTATAAAGACTTGAATGATCGCGTCGGTATTCTTGATGTAAGAGTATTACAAGAGCATTTAGTAGACGCGTTTGATACAAGTAATCAACTTGAAAAACGAGAAGACACAAAACAAGAGGTGCAAGTATAATGAAAAAATTAACATACTTATTACTAATAGCAATCGTTGTTTTATCTGCTTGTAGTAGTAAAGATAGTTCAAAGTCCAAAAAAGATGACTATACTGAAGAAGCTATTAAGTTTACTAAATATATGGCTAATGGCCAGTATTCAAAATTAACAGATATGTATGGAATTTCAAAAGATGAAAATGATGTATCAGATGACAAAGAAGAAATGCAAGAATACTATGAACAGATTTACACATTTGTAGATGAAGAAGATTTAGAAAATGCTAAAGATGAACCGTTAAAATATGCAATATTTGAAACGCCATATAAAGAAAAGCAAAAAGTATTTACGATTGTATTTAAACCAAATGTAAAAGATATTTTATTAGATCCTGGAGAACCAGCATTAGACGGTAAATATAGACAACTGAATTTATTGGTAATGGGAGAAGGACAATATAAAAGAGTTAATGGAAATACAGAAGGTAAAGCTATTATGCAGATTAATGAACGTAAACATGGTTTGTCAGAAAAATTAATGAGTAAGATTTCAGAAGATAGCAAGTTAGTTGAAAGTAAAGGTATTCCTAAGAAGGACTTGAAAAAATTAGAGTAGGGAGGAACTATAAATGAAGGATAAAACAAAAGGCTTTTTGTGGTTCCTTGCTGTTCTAATGGTATTAAGTGTTTGCTTAGTAGGAGTTAATGAAGCCTTTGCGAAAGAAAAAGATCCAATTTCAGGCATGTTTCCAAGTAACCAAGATGATGATTTACCTGAAGTTAAATCAAATATTGTCGGTTACAAAGAACATAATTTAGACAACTATTCAATGGATTATGTATTAGAAGAAAAAGACGATAAACCCTGGTATGACGTTATCGGGTTAAGTGAAAAAGCTTATAACTTCACTGAAAATTCAAAGTACGAAATTTTAAATGGTATATGGTCAACATATAAAATACTTGCTTCAGTATTCATATTCCTGGTAAGTGAAGCTTTTGAATTTACTATATTAGGTTCTATAGTTAGCGAGTTAGCAGATGTAATTTCAGCTATAGGCGGATCATCAGGATTAGGTAAATTTATAACATGGGCTTTTATTGGTGTAGTTGTATGGTTGATTGCAACGATTAGTAAAGGAGAGTTGAGAAAAGGGGCAACAGGCGTTATGTTAGCCATTGTATTTACAGCCCTTTTCACTATCTATGTTTCAAACGCAAAGCCAATCATACAAGGTACTTCAGATTTTAGCCAATATGTGAGTAACACTATATTGAATACAAGTACAAGTGTGACTGGAGAAAATCAATCAGATCAAGCTGAAGTTTCCGAAAATGATGTATCAAATAAAGAAGGTTTGGCCACAATGAAAAATACATTACATGAAATTTTGATTGTGAAGCCGTGGTTACAATTGGAATTTGGTACAACTAATGTAAATGAAATTGGCGGAGGTAAAGCTGGCGAAGATAATAAGGTTGAAGATGGCAAAAAGTTGATAAATGGGATATTAGACCATAAACCTAAGTCTGATAAAAGAAATGACATAATAAAAGACAATAAAAAGAATATGTCAGTAAGTAACAATTACACAACTAGCCGAATTGTAGTAGCTGTTTTTGTCTATATACCATCATTTATTATTGGTATAAGCGCGATATTGTTCGCGGTTGCTAAACAATTTTATGAATTAGGCTTTGTAGTAGGCGCGGTTGTTATGGTTGGTGTTCTAATCATTGCAATTATACCGTCATTTGTTGGCTATTTAAAAGGTACAGCCAAGCGTACAGGTGGCCACTTACTAATGTCTATCGTGTATGTATTCTTACTGGTGCTTATGTTTACATTAATTAATGTAACTTATCAAATTTCAGAAGAAAAAAATTGGAATTACATTGTAACAGCCATATCATTAAGTTTAATTTGTTTAGGCATGTTGTTTATGCAAGGTAAATTGATAAAAAATGATTATCAAAAAGTAATGAGTTCTATTAAACAACAAAACATCAGTGAACAACGAGCGCACGCCCGTAAAAAGCGTGAAGAAAATAAACAAAATAACGGTCAAGGTAATCAACCAGTATATGGTGGTAATGATACGAACGTTAGGAAAAAACCAACTGAACATATATCTAAGAAGAAAGCTAACGACCATAACACTACTTCAAATGGTGTGAATAAAAAAGATGGTGGCACTATAAGCAAGAAGCCTAAAGCTAGTGAGCAAGAACAGAGTAAGAAACCTAATAACAATATTAAGAAAAAAGAAGATCAAAAAATCAAGAAAAAACCTAAACAAAAACAAAACCGCAATGATAGTCCAGGCAATCAAGATCCTAATAATAATTACAATACTAAGCCTAAATCACGAAGTGGAAATGATACCGTTGATGAAGGTTCAGGAAGTAAACCATCAATTAATAGAAAAGACGGCGGAACAATTAAGAAAAAACCGCAGGCAGTACCAGATAAAAAAACAGAAGGTTCACACACTAAACAATCTAGGAACGATAGCAGTTCTAAAGATAGATTAAACAAAAATGAAGGTGGCAACGATAGTTCAAGAGTTAATGAACAAATACAGACAAATAAACCACAAAATAAACCAGTCATCAGAAAAAAACCAAAACCAGTACAAGACACCCAAGAAAAATCAGCAAGTCGTGAAACAGAAAATAGAATAGACGCTATAAAAAGAAATAAAAAGTGAGGTGTTAAATAATGAAAGAGATTATACAAGATATACTTAACTATTTAGCGCCTTACAAAAAGCGTATATTGTTTGTTGCTATTTGTGTATTGGCGTTTGGCATTGTGCTGTTATTGCCACCTTCTCCGCTTAGAGCGGTATTATCTTTACTCATAGTATTTGTTTTTGTTGTAGAAGGTTATAAGTGGATAGGACAACCTGAATTATGGGGCAGTAAGATAGGTAAGACCATGCTAGGGAAGTTATCAAAAAATGAAGCTGAAGACCTAGAAGAAAACATAGAAGAAGTAACTATTATTAAATTGTTTACCGATGAAGAAGAAACGGACATCTTAGATGAAATAGAAGCTGATCCTGAATTATTAGATGAATTAGATACTATACAATATACGGCAACAATAGATTTTAATGAAGATATAGAAAACCAAATTATCCCTGAAGGTACAACGAATTATAGATATGAATATCACATAATTTATGATGGCGCAGAATTTTATCATGTTACTTCTTATGAAATGAGTGACGCAGATGAAGAAAATTAATCAAAAAAATGACGGTGGTAATTTAAAAAAGCTTACTAACCTAGCATTAGAATTTAAGAAGAAAAAAATAAAATTATATATATATGGTGCATTAGCTTTACTAGGCATAATATTTATTGCTGTATCTTTAATGTCTATGATGTTGCTAGCGCCATTTGATGATGAATTAGATGAAAGCGAAAGTGGTGGTAGCAGTTCAGGTTGTTCAGTAAGTGGTGGATCTGTCGAAAAAAAGGGGCAACAAGTTTTTGAACAGAACGCTAAAGGCGGAGAGCTAGAAGGTAAATCAGACAAAATTGTAAAAATTGCTAAAAAAAATAAAGTACCACCTAATTTGTTTATGTCTATTATTGCTAGTGAAAGTATGTGGGGGCGTGGCGAAAATGCCACTGTTCAAAAGAACCCGCTATCTGTGATGGGTACTAAATCAATTGATGATTCTACTTATAAAACAATAGAAGATGGTATGGAAGACGGAGCAAAAAACTTACATGATTTGTATATTTCAAAAGGTTTAACTACACCAGAAAAAATAGGTAAAAAGTATGCGCCTATTGGTGCTTCTAATGATCCTAGTAATATGAATGCTAGATGGGTACCCACTGTCAAAAAAATCATGAAATCTTTAAGTGAAGGTAGTAAGAGTGCCAAGGTTGATTGTGATAGTGGCAAAGGAAAAGGCGATGTTGGAAAAGATTATAAAGGTAAAATACCATCATGGTCTAACGACAATCCAGGAAAAGGCAATTTATATACAGCAGGTCAATGTACTTGGTATGCGTACGGAATACGAAAAAAAATAGGTAAACCAATATCAACTTTTTGGCATGACGCTCATAAATGGAATGAAAGAGCCAAAGCTGAAGGATACAAGGTTGGTAAAGTACCTAAAAAAGGTGCATGTTGGATTTCGGAACAAGGCGCAGGTGGTGCACCTATGACAACTGGACATGTTGGTATTGTTATAGATGTTAAAGACAAAAATACATTTGTTGTTTCTGAGATGAATGTAAAAGGTGGACCATACCATGTTTCTCAAAGAGAAATTAAAATGACTGAAGGATATAGCTTTATTTATTAAATAAAGGAGGTTTAAAGATGAAACAGGTTCCCAAAAATATGGTTGTAATAATAGTATTAGTATTATTAGCGATAGGTACATTAGTATTTACTATACGTCATTATGATGAAGAATTGTCTAAAGCTAATAAGCAAAATGAAGATAATAAAGCACAAGTTAAACAGCTAAAAAAGCAAAATAAAAAGCAGAGTGACATTATTGCGAGACAAGATGAAAAAGTAGTTACTAAAGAGGAACAGGATATTAGGGATCAATCCAAAAAGTTTGTTAAGACCTTGTTTACTTTAAAACCAAAACAAGATTATAAAGAGAAAGAGAAAATTTTAACACCAATATTAGATAAAAAGTACAAAAAAGAATTGTTTGAAGATGTTGGAGGAAAAAATAATTTATTTGGTAAAGTAGATGTATCCAATGTTAAAACATTTTTAGAAGAATATAGACCTCAAAATGATACGTATGATGTTTATGTTCAATTTGAAGAAAAAGTACAAGATGTTGACGAAGAAGACAGTACAACTAGCAAAACATCAGGAAAGATACATTTTGTTAGAAAAAATGATAAATGGCTTATTGATAATTTTGAACGATTTACATTAGAGAGAAATAAAAGTGGAGATCCAAAATAATTAAAAAGGGCGCTAAATCGCCCTTTTTAATTTGCTGTTTTTTAAATCTACAATACTACAAAGCTACAAAGATAATGATAGAAAAAGACAGAAAGATACAAAGCTACAAAGACACAAGTAGACAAATGTCTTTTTGTATGGTAATATAACAATAAATAATCCCACAAAAAAAGGTGTTTATATGGGAGTGAAAAGAGGTTGAATAATATGACGAAAGTAATAACAATAGGCTGTTTTAAAGGCGGTGTAGGTAAATCAACGTTAACTGAAATATTGTCTTATTTATTAGCAAACGATGGATATAAAGTACTAGCGATAGATACAGATCCACAAAGTAACTTGACTGAAAAGCTACAAAGAACCTACCAAAAGCAGTTTAAAAAAGATCCGTCATTTATGCATGGTATTAAAGAATTGGATTTAGAGCCTTGCATAGAAAATGTGACTGATAATTTGGATTTATTAAAAGGCGACTGGTCACTAGAGAAATTCGATAAATATGTAATCAAAAACTTTGATGAAAAAGGTGAATACTTTTTACTTAACTCATTGTTAAAGCCATTTAGAGACAATTATGACTATATAATTATAGATACAAGACCTTCAACAGGTATTTTATCTAATAACGCTGTATGCGCTTCTGATTACGTTCTAATTACATCTAAGACTGAAGAAGATAGTTTTACTTCAGCCAAAAAGTATTATAGTTATTTGGGACAAATTCAGCAAAATAAGAAATCATCACTTAAATTCTTAGGACTATTACCATATCTAGTTAATCAAAAGGGTTCAACAAATAGAAGTGTTATAAATAAGATTAATAATCTATTTAGAGATGACGTATTTGAAAACTATATACGTTCTAGTGATCGTGTAGTTACATGGGGAGAAAAAGGTATTACAGAAGATAAACCACATGATAAAAAGACTATGAAAATGTATGTAGATGTTAAAGATGAAATATTAAAGAAATTGGAGAGTGAATAATATGTCAGAATTTAATAACGACTTAGTAAATAACGAATATAGAGAAGATGAAGTTTTTGATGAGATGATAAAAAAGAAGAAAAATGTAAGACCTAGAAAATCGGTAAAAATGTATACAGATGATTGGTCTATAGCTTATCAAGTGAAAGCTAAAACAGGAGAAAATTTAGTAGATATTATTTCTGAAGCAATGGCATTATTGAAAGAAAAACATGATCTTTAATTTTATATATTAATTATAAGGGGGTGTTTGTAATGCCATTCGTTATTTTTATATCTATAGTTGCTGTTATGGTTATTCTATTTAAGTTAAATGATAAAAGGGTTGAAAAAATAAATAGAAAACACGATCAGCAAGTTAAAAATATTATTGAAACTTATTACACAGTTGATAAGGTTGAATGTATATATATAGAAAATGGAAAAACTGAATTGGTATTTCAAGACAACTCATTAAATTTAAATAGTTATCAAGTAAAAATTGTTAATGACTTTGAAGATGAAAAAGTTGAAATTAAAGCCCCTTTGTATAATGAACATGATCTAAATGATTTGTTTGAACGCGTATTAGCTGAAACTTATTTTTATATTTCTAAGGCTAGATATGATGGTTTGATACAAGCTACAGCTTAAAGGTCTATCTAAGGCCTTTAATTTTTTTAAAAAATATTTACTCTTTAGCAAATAAATACTTGTCAAAGTGTAAACGAAGTGATAATATAATAATTGAAAGGAGGACGAAACAAATCAAACGCTATAAATAAAAGATATAGCAACCCACAAAAAAGGAGTGTTACAGATGTTTGTAACTAAAGAAGAATTTAAAAATATTGATGTAGAACAAGTTTTCAAAGAAGGTCATAACTTTATAAAAATAACGAATGGTAGACATGAAATATTTAAAGTTAATTCAGGTTATAAGATCATTGATTATAAAAAAGGAATTGGCCTAACAGCGACAAATAAAATTCCAAAGTATATACAAAACAAACTTTTAAAAAAGCCTCGCTAAGGGGCTTTAATATAAATGAGGTGCTAAATATGAACCATGATAAAGCAATGTATATTGAATGGTTATTATTAATGGATCCTTTAGAAAGTAGGGAAAATTTAAGAGATAAGACAATAGAAGAACTTCGAGACAAATTTAATTTGTGTAGACTGAAGCAACTTGATGAAGAAATGGAGGAAGCACAATGATTATTGATGAATTTAAAACTAGAAATAATGTGTATGTATTAAATGTAATTTATGACTTTTGGGCTGATCTTGTTGTACAAGTTATTGAAAATGGTAGGTTTATAGGATATATCAACGAAAGATATTCTATTGATGAAGCGAAAGCTATGATAAAAGAAAAAAGCGATTATAAAAAAGTGATTATTATATGATGTTTGTTTACTCCGACTATGAAGGCATAAAAAAAGCGATACTAGAAAGTATCGCAATAGGACGAAAGTAATCAAACATTCGCCCACAAAAAAAGGTACACTAAGAATAACAAAAAAATGGTCGGAGGTAAACAAAACAATGAATTTAAAAGACATAGCAAACTTATTAAATGATGAAAAAACTTTGTATACGCAACAAGGCGGGCAAGATATAGCAGTAAATGAAGGTGTGTATATTATGGAGAAAAACAACACTATTTATACTGGTAAGCTTCAAAATAATAATTTAGATGATTTAATTCGTGAAAGTTCTGAACCGCAGCAACTAATAGATGTTAATGAAGTAGCTCAAAGACTAGGTGTAACAAGACAAAATGTTACTATGCACGTCAAAAATAAAAACTTTAAATTTGTGCCTAAACCTTTGTTTTATTATGAGAATAAAAGCTACACTAAATATTTTTGGGTTGCTGAACAATTTGAGTAAAGGAGTAAGGCAATGAAAATATTTAAACCACTGATAGCCTTATTATTATCGCTTATTGTATTAAGTGGTTGTGATACGGAAAAGGCAATAAATGAAGTTGATGATTTAATATCAACTATTAGTGATTTTATCAAATCAGATACACCTGAAATAAAAAATAGTAAAGAAGATATAGACTTAATAGGTGCTGAAACTAATAGCGAAAACTATGCTTTTATCAATGATAACAAGACAGAATTAAGTCAGGAAGATCAGAACTTACTGAATGAAAAGGGTAATGATCGTTTTTGGGCTGATTATCCTGATTTGGATAAATACGGTAGAGCGGGAAAAGTTACGGCGTTAATTACAAATAAAGCTGTTCAAAGTCATTCTTCAAAAGCACAAGAAAGACCGTCTTTTGATTATGATGTACATGTAGCAGGAGAATATAAAGATGGTACATATAACCCTGAAAAGCAGACGTGGGAAGGCGAGAAATCAAACAACCAAATATTACAATTAGATGGGTATAGGGGTTATATATATAATAAATCTCATTCGCTTGCCTGGTCATTGGGCGGAGATATGGAAACACATAATTTAACATTAGGTACTAGGGCGCAAAATGTTGGATCTAATAAAGTCCCTGAAGGTGGGGGCATGGGTTATCCTGAAACGCAAATAAGAAATGTAATGTATGATAATCCTGAAACAAAAGTGTTTTATGAAGTTACGCCCGTTTATAAAGATGATGAACTTGTGCCAAGAGGTTCACACGTTAGAGCCTACTCAATTAATGATGACGGCCAAACAATAAATATCAATGTTTGGATTGCGAATAAACAAGAAGGCGTTCAAATTAATTATAAAGACGGTAGTTATAACTATTAAAAAGGAGTTAAATTAAAATGAAAAAATTAATTGTTAGTACAGCAGTAGCAACACTATTATTAACTGTTCCAGGTATGGCCAAAGCAGAAGAAAATAAGGAAGATTGGGATAAACCCGTTTTTATAAAAGGGGCTGATCTTGAAGGCCAAGACTTACAACAGACTGAAGATGATTTAGGCGTAAAAGATGACTATGAAACTTACAGCGTAACAACTGATGACGTTAGTAAATATATTCCTAATAGTGGCAATTTAAGTTATATATATTCAAGTGCAACTATTAAGCATAAAAAATGGGGTAACGGTGTAGATGTAGAAATAGACACACCTGATAACATCACAAAGGTTACAAGTGAACAATATCAAAATGCGTCAATCACAGCAGGCATTAAAGACGCTGAAATTCACATAGCTTCAGTTGAAAAAGTTACTGGAGAAGGTGCTTTAGCAGGTATTTATAAAGCTTATGAAGAAAAGGGCAATGAATTAAATTCTGAAGATATTCAAAACTCAAATAAAGAAATGCAAGATTTAACTTCAATATCTGAAGAAAATCAAAATAAAGACGGGTATTCAGACGAAGCTTTAAACGCGTCTATAGCAGATATTAAACAACAGTTAGCAGATATTAAGAAAAAACAAGATGAACAGATAACACCACAACAAGTTGAAGATATAGTTAATAAAGTGCTTGATGAACGAGGGTTGTCGGGAACATTAACAGATAATCAAAAACAAATGATAACTGATAATATGACCAATGTTGCAAATTCTAACGCTTTAACTTCAGATCCTAAAGCATTTGCTAAAAATGCAAAAGACGCTTTGAAAGGTATTGAAAAAAATTCAGGCGACTTATTAAATAAAGCTAAAGACAAGGCTAAAGACTTAAATACTGAAGAAAATAGAAACTTTGTACAAAAAATTTGGGATAGTATTTTACAAATTATACAGTCTATCATAGATTTCATTACAAGCTTATTTAATCGTATCTTTTAATCAGTGAATAGGAGGTTTGACGTGTTATTGAATGTAGATAAAAATTCAAAAAACGTATCGTTAAAGAAGATTAGGAATAACGAATTATTGTATTTAATGAGTTGTTCGAGTAGTTTACCTGGTGCTGATAGAACTATTTGCAATGTATTAATTGATGAAATGAAAAATATTATACATGTTTATGATGATTTAAGACACTGTTCAACGTCCATTTTCACAGAATTAGACAAAACATTAATTATAGAACTGATGTCACTTCTAGGGGTTGAATATGCACGATATAGAATTGTACTTTATTATGCACCAATACTTAAAAAACCGTTTATAAGAGAATATGAATTAAAAAGTGAAAAATTAATAACTGTTAATACTGAAGACCTTAACGAATTATTTTATAGAAAGGCTTTGAATAATGAAAGTTTAGAAAAATAGATGTTTGTAAGCATAAAAATAGCCCTGCATAAGCAGGGCTTTAAGTTTGTTTAGCTTATGAGAAAACCAACAAACTAAATAAAAAGGTAATTACATTATAACACAATCCGCTTCAAGCCACTATTATAAATACCGCTTCAATATATAGTCTATAAGGGTTTCACGGTTTCTTCTAATTTAGAACATCAACTTTTAAAATCGGGCTAAAAATAGCAACGCACAATTAACATCGTGCTTTTACTAATTTTTAGACCACTTTTAAAGCTTCTTTATCTAAATTAGAAGAAACCGTGAAACCCTTTTTTTAAAAAAACTTACACTTTAGAAAGCATTTACTTGTTAAAGAGTAATAAATTTGATATAATGTATTTAACGAAAGGAGGAAACCAACTGAAATTGTTGTAAATAATCGCAATACAACAACTAAATAAAAAGGGAGATTTACAAATATGAAAAAGGAACAGTACATTTTAAAAGTTTTAGATTTAGTTCAAGATTATCAAGTTATGGAAGATGAAAGGTTTCAAATATCACAACCAAGCGACGTTGTTAAGCTATTACAAAAAGAAATAGGAAGCTTCACAAGAGAACACTTTGTTATGATTGGCTTAAATACTAAAAATGAAGTTACAACGCTTTATACTGTGCATATAGGTACGTTAGATATGTCAATCATACACCCTAGAGATAGTTTTCAAGTTGCAATCTTAAATAATTGTAAATCAGTTATTTTTGCACATAACCATCCAAGCCAAGATGTAACGCCATCAGTCAACGATATTATGGTTGGCAAGAGATTAAAGCTTATAGGGGAATTGCTAAGTATTGATGTATTAGATAGTTTAGTAGTAAGTGATAACAATTATACAAGTTTAGAAGAATTAGAGTTATTAGAAACAGAACTCAATATAAATGATTTATTAGAATAATTGGTATGAGCCAAGCCCCCAAAAAACGGGGGCGGGCGCTCGTCCAGTTTGTATATTATGCAGTTCCGCCCGACGATAAAAACCAATCGTCGAACTACACCACATAATATACAAACTGACCTCGCGC
>NZ_JBBOVM010000003.1:0-33223 GCF_038006605.1 Staphylococcus sp. FSL W8-0271 | reverse complement strand
AATAAAAACCTCATTTCCATTTATTTAGAAGTTGAGGTAATAAAACAATTTTTACGTAAGTTACATGTTTTGTGCTTGCACTTAGATGATTAGATATATATAATACAAGTATCAAAAAAATATATAAACAAACGAATGCGAATCGTTTTATTACCAAGAGCCGATGCTACGCCAATAGCATTGGCTCTTTTAATTTTCATAAAGTAATATTAACACTTTTAAATACGCATATAAAGCGTTTTAAAAATCGTTAGGATAATATTAAGTACCTAAAAATCTTAGAACAGGTTTATTTAGTGCCTAATTAATTAGCAAAACGGTTTGTAGGTACCTAATTAGGTGATTATGTACTAAATTAGGTAGTCAAATTATGTAGTAAAAGATGAAAAATTTATTGTTAGGTGGTAAAATTTAGGTACCTAATTTAGTACCTAAGGATGATTTGTATGAAAACTATTAAAATACTTGCTGATGAATTGAATGTAACTAAACAAACTATTGTTAATAATGCTAAAAATTTAAATATTACTTTTTCAAAAGAAAATGGTATTAATTACATTAGTGATAATGATTGTTTGAAAATTATAGAAAAAATAACAAAAAAAGAAAGTACCATAGAAAAGCAGGAAACAGTTAAAAAAGAAATACCTAATGAAAATACTTCCGAAGTTAAAAATGTGGAGTATAGTAATTTAGGTACTTCTGAGACATTAAAAACAAAAGTAAACGAATTAGAAAAACAAATAGAAATCTTTAAAACCCGAGCTGAAAATGACGAAAAATATATTGAGAACCTAACAAAGCAATTAGATCAGCAAAATAGCAATGTTAATACATTAAACAAACTATTGGAAAATCAACAAATATTGGCTTTAGAAAGTAATAAAAAAATTCAAAAACTAGAAAATCAATTAGAGGAAGAAAGACAGCTTAATTATTCCTTTGATACATCTTCTAATGATAGACAAAATGTTAAGGCGCAAGAAGCAAAGTTTACCGAAGAAACTAAAGATTTTAATCAGCAACCAGAAAAGGAACAGCCCATAGAGGTACAGCATAGAGATATCTCTGAAGAAAAAGAGGATGAGAACATCAACGAAAAACCATCCACAAAAGACGATACACAATTTAAAGAAATAGATAGTGAAGATGAAGAGATGGAAGAAAAACAACCTAAAAAAGGCTTTTGGAGTCGTTTGTTTGGTAGCTAATATAATTAATTAGGCACTAAAAGATTATAATCTTTTAGTGCCTTTTTTATAGTGAGAACTTCTGATAATCATCGATTATGTTGATTAAATAAAGATTTTATCTGCTCTGGATTTTGATTATTTTTTACATGAATATTGATTGATCTACGGAAAAGTTCATCAAGTTTTTTCGAATCTATATTAATTTTAGTTTTGGAGTTTTGTATCCATTCCATAAAACCAAATAAAACAGATCCATATATATAAAATATAAGTTCAATAGGTATATCAGGAGGTGTAGTAATCTTTTGTTGATTTTCTAAAATATCATTTTGCAATATTTGAATAAAATGGTTTGTAGTTGCTCTTTCAAACTCCTTATCGTTACTTTGTTTTTCTTTTATAGCTTTTAATTCATCTATATTATTAATGGTTCTGTTGCAAAGTTGAATTTATAGTATAATTTTAACAAAAAGGAGTCTTCTGTATGAACTATTTCAGATATAAACAATTTAACAAGGATGTTATCACTGTAGCCGTTGGCTACTATCTAAGATATGCATTGAGTTATCGTGATATATCTGAAATATTAAGGGAACGTGGTGTAAACGTTCATCATTCAACGGTCTACCGTTGGGTTCAAGAATATGCCCCAATTTTGTATCAAATTTGGAAGAAAAAGCATAAAAAAGCTTATTACAAATGGCGTATTGATGAGACGTACATCAAAATAAAAGGAAAATGGAGCTATTTATATCGTGCCATTGATGCAGAGGGACATACATTAGATATTTGGTTGCGTAAGCAACGAGATAATCATTCAGCATATGCGTTTATCAAACGTCTCATTAAACAATTTGGTAAACCTCAAAAGGTAATTACAGATCAGGCACCTTCAACGAAGGTAGCAATGGCTAAAGTAATTAAAGCTTTTAAACTTAAACCTGACTGTCATTGTACATCGAAATATCTGAATAACCTCATTGAGCAAGATCACCGTCATATTAAAGTAAGAAAGACAAGGTATCAAAGTATCAATACAGCAAAGAATACTTTAAAAGGTATTGAATGTATTTACGCTCTATATAAAAAGAAGCGCAGGTCTCTTCAGATCTACGGATTTTCGCCATGCCACGAAATTAGCATCATGCTAGCAAGTTAAGCGAACACTGACATGATAAATTAGTGGTTAGCTATATTTTTTACTTTGCAACAGAACCGAACAGAATCTTCTACAATTATTTGAGGAACAGAAAATTTTAAATCGGAAATATATCTTTCAGTTATAATTAATCCAATTTCCTCATTTTGTCTATCAACTAAATCATTACCATCTAAAGCATTTTTATTTCTCCCCAATTTTTTTGCCCATGTTTCTTTATTTGGAGAAAAATACGCAGTCTTTTTGTTTTTTACAAATTTATATTTTGTTTCAAAATCATTTATTTCATTTGATTTACTATTATGAGCATCCTTTAACTCTCCACCTATAATATGATAAATATTTCCAATTGTTAGCATAATCACTACCTACCCTTTGAACGCTTTTTGGTACTGTACATATCCTGATAGATAATGCTCAATATCATCAATACGGACACGATAACCATGGTGTTTAATAAAGAAACTTCCTAAAAT
Source organism: Staphylococcus sp. FSL W8-0271 (assembly GCF_038006605.1). NCBI lineage: Bacteria > Bacillati > Bacillota > Bacilli > Caryophanales > Staphylococcaceae > Staphylococcus > Staphylococcus sp. FSL W8-0271. The sequence goes on along the minus strand of NZ_JBBOVM010000003.1, from coordinate 30,395 downwards.
TCTAGATGGATTTTTAAAGTACATTGCAGTTTCAGGGTAAAAGAAGCCAACTCTTTGATAATCTGCTCTAATATCAATAACTTCTTTTAAATATTCCTCATCTATCAAATGATTTACTAATTCCCCATAACTAGTTTCTTTGGCTTTTTGAACTAATCTATAAGTAGCCATTAACATTTCCAAGAATGTTGGGAAAGTAGTTTCACGATTTTTAATATAATCTAGATACGTATTCACATTTTTTATACCAAATTCAAAATATTTTTCTTGAGGGTTAATTTGAATTAATTCATTTGTACAATAACCTAACCAATGATCATGATATTGCCAATATTTCTTATCAATGAAACGATCCATTAAATTTTCTACAGTTTTCAACCATACTTTATTATTATCTCTTTGATATAGTCTCAACAAAGCAAGCGCAGCTTCACCATCATAATAAATAATTCTGAATTTCTCTTTTACGCTTAAATCAGGATAATTTAATAAGTGCGTCGTTTCATACGTATCTTCATCAATCATTGAAAGAATACCTTTCGCTACTTTTTGAGCAGCTTCAAGATATTTAGGGTTATTCTCATGTTTTAAATATTCACATATAGCGAATATAAATGAAGCATTTTGTCCTAATTTAATTTCATTAATGTCTTCCGTATTATCATAGATATACGCTTTATCTTCAACTTCAAGTAATTGATTTGAAATAACATAATCAATTGCTTTTTCAACAGGTTGCAAATTTTTACCTAAATAAGCTAACCCCTCTATTAAAGCATATGTAGAAGATGAATGTCTTAGTATATTATAGAAACCAATTTCATTATCAAAATGTGGGAAATACCCATAAATATATTTACCATTATCTAACAACATATTTTGTAAGAAATGAGTACTGCTTTCAATTAATTGATCAATTTCATTATTCAAGTCATTTACTTTTCTCAAACCTTTTTTATAACCATTACTGTATAGTTCATATACTTCATCATCACCTATAAAGAAGCCTTGTGTATAGAATTTAATAACTTCTTTTTTATTATAAAATTCATTAGAAAACGCCTTTTTGTTAGTCGTATATTTACGTAAATAATTATTAATATTTTTTTCAGAAAGAAATAATTCTTTAGTCGTATTATCTGGTCGAACAAAAGCGTTCGCATTAATTTCTTCAGGTAAAACGGCTAAATTCCATAGACTATCAAATGCGATACCAAAATCTACATAATTTCGTCGTGTATTAATTAACGCTTTTTTCAATTCTGTAAATTGAACTTTTTCAGTGGTTGTAACAATATCTAATTTAATCCACTCGGGAAATTGACCTGTTTTCTTTTTAAATTTAAGTGCTGATTTCGAAATATCTTGCTTAAGGTAATTCGTTTTTTTGAACAGTTTAACTTGAGCTTTGATGTTAGGTTTACCCAAACTTAAAAAAACATAATTATTCATTTCAATTTTATTATTTACTGCGGTTAATAATTTTTCTAATTTATATTCAAAATCCATAGTTTTCACCCTATTTATAATTATTTATCCTCTTTCTCTCAATTAATATCATAGTATTTAAAATAAAACCAGGCCTTCCAGGGCCTGGTTTTAAATTTCATTGTGTCAACATGAAATCTACTTATTATTTTTCTTCATTATTTTTGTTTTTACGACGTTTGCCAACTAAGAATAATCCTCCAAGTGCAGCGAATAATGAACCAAATAATGTACCATTATTTTCATTACCAGTATCAGGCAATTCTTTACTATTTGATTTATCTGCTTTGTCATTATGATCTTTATCTGCATCTGAGTCAGCATCTGAGTCAGCATCTGAGTCAGCATCTGCATCTGCATCTGAATCAGCATCTGAGTCAGCATCCGCATCTGAGTCAGCGTCTGCATCTGAATCAGCATCTGCATCTGAATCAGCATCTGCATCTGAGTCAGCATCTGCATCTGAGTCAGCGTCTGCATCTGAGTCAGCATCCGCATCTGAGTCAGCGTCTGCATCTGAGTCAGCATCCGCATCTGAGTCAGCGTCTGCATCTGAATCAGCATCCGCATCTGAGTCAGCGTCTGCATCTGAATCAGCATCCGCATCTGAGTCAGCGTCTGCATCTGAATCAGCATCCGCATCTGAGTCAGCATCCGCATCTGAGTCATCTTTATAAAAGCCGCTATCTAAAGTCATATCATCTTGACCATTAATAGTAACAGTGACTGAACCACCATTTGAATCTAATGATTCATCTCCAACATTAACTTGAGTAGGAGTATACCCCTCTGGAGTTTCGAATGTAACTGTATAAGTCTCTCCATCATATAAATTATTAAATTCATAATATCCATTTTCATCTGTTCTTATAGATTTTGATGTACCATCAGGATAAGTTAGTGTCACTAACACATTACTAATTGGTTTCTCATTAACATCTGTTCCTTGTACGCCATCTTTATCAACATCTTCCCATACATAATCACCAATTTTATAAGTTTTTTCTGGTGTAATAGTACCATCGCCGCCGCCTTGATCATAACTATCTACAGTAGCATTTGTATATCCTGCCCAAGAAACATTTCCATATGAATTAGTAGTTTCCATTCTTACGCCTTGTTGTATAGCTAAACTATCGTCAGCTCCTGGGGTATATTTACTTTTAACTTTAATAATATATGGTGAATCTATATTTCCAAAATCTATATTAGCCATATTGGGAGCATAATTTTTATCAACAGTAAATTGATTAGTAACATTTTCATATTGATTGTAATCATAAATTCTATTACTTTCTGGTAATGATTGATTAGGTGAAACTTTATAGATTTCAATTTCAGTACTATCGTCTATAATAGTACTACCTTCTCCTGTATAAAATCCTCCATCATTATAAACACCACCACTTTTAATTATAACATTAGTGTTATTAGCGTTTAAACTTAATGGATTGACATAAATCGTTTGTTCAACTGTATCATTTGCTTGATCTAAATTAGTGAAAATAGATTCAATGTTAGATGCATCTTGAACAATAGGATCTTGATAATCTATATTAACCAATTTTGTTATTGGAGTATTCGCTGTTGAATAATTTAAACTTATAGTTTCTTCATTTGGAACTTGTTGCTTATCAATATATGAATTTAATATTAATCTAGCATTAATATTTTCATATTTATCAACATAATCAGTAAATGTATAAGTAGATGTTTTATTCGTATTGTCAAATACACCAGTTGCAATGACTTCACCAGATGGATCTACGATATCTACTGAATTAGCACTTTCAGTCAAATCAGATGGTACTGTGTGTTTATCATATTGAACGGTCATAGTATCGCCAGATTTAACAGCATTATCAATTGAAAAATCAGTCGTATAAATTATATTTTCACCATCGTGGGCTTGAATAGTACCATCTTCGTATAAACCCTCACTTAATGTTTGGTTATTCACTGTAATCAAATTATTAACATTGTTACTTGGAACTTCTGCTGCTAATGTAGTTGCAGATAAATTACTAAATGTAGTTGGTGTAGATATATTTCTTACTGATGTAGGAGATGTAGCGTATGTTGTTGTTGCTTCTTTATCATTAGAATAATCTAATGCTAATGCACCTAATAAAGTATTTTCATCTATTGTATTATAATTTAATCCTAAACTTTCTACTTGTGCTTCAGCATCATCTTTATTTATTGAAGTAGAGTCGGCTATATAATTTGTTAATGCTTCTTTTTTTTCTCCAATAGTTGACATATTTTGAATATTGTTAGCTACTGAATCAACATTTTGAGAATTTGTATTGTTTTTATCCGAATGAGTTGCTCTATCTGTGTTTGTTTCAGATTTCGCTACTTCATTTGTTGTTGTATCTGTGTTTGTTTCAGATTTCGCTGCTTCATTTGTTGCTGTATCTGTGTTTGTTTCAGATTTCGCTGCTTCATTTGTTGTTGTATCTGTGTTTGTTTCAGGTTTCGCTGCTTCATTTGTTGTTGTATCTGTGTTTGTTTCAGATTTCGCTACTTCATTTGTTGTTGTATCTGTGTTTGTTTCAGATTTCGCTGCTTCATTTGTTGCTGTATCTGTGTTTGTTTCAGATTTCGCTGCTTCATTTGTTGTTGTATCTGTGTTTGTTTCAGGTTTCGCTGCTTCATTTGTTGTTGTATCTGTGTTTGTTTCAGGTTTCGCTGCTTCATTTGTTGCTGTATCTGTGTTTGTTTCAGATTTCGCTGCTTCATTTGTTGTTGTATCTGTGTTTGTTTCAGGTTTCGCTGCTTCATTTGTTGTTGTATCTGTGTTTGTTTCAGATTTCGCTACTTCATTTGTTGTTGTATCTGTGTTTGTTTCAGATTTCGCTGCTTCATTTGTTGCTGTATCTGTGTTTGTTTCAGATTTCGCTACTTCATTTGTTGTTGTATCTGTGTTTGTTTCAGATTTCGCTGCTTCATTTGTTGCTGTATCTGTGTTTGTTTCAGATTTCGCTACTTCATTTGTTGTTGTATCTGTGTTTGTTTCAGATTTCGCTGCTTCATTTGTTGCTGTATCTGTGTTCGATTGTATTGCATTTTCAGTACTAGTCTCATCAGCTTTTGCTTCATCGTTGGTAGCACCAAATAATAAAGTTGCTCCTACTAATATTGATGCAGTACCTACAGAGAACTTTCTAATTGAATATTTATTCAATTTGTTAGGTAAAAAGTCCAGTTTTCTTTTAGAATTTTTCAAGAAACCACTCCTTATAAAAAATAATTGCTTTGATAATCCAAATCACATAATAATATATAAAGCAATTTATTTAATTTTATAAAAAATAATGTTAAAATACAATACCTTATACTTAAAAACATATTTTAGAGATGAATAATGATAATCTTTTAAAAAAATACTTATTCGTTATTTTATTATCCAATATGGTTCTACTATATTTAATAATTTTTTGATTTTTAAAAGGTTTACTAGTTATATGTATTTTAAAGCCAATAAAGGAAGGTTATTGACAGATCCTACTAATTTATAAATTTTATTTCAAATTCTACAATGATTATGTAAGTATTAACCTATTCTTATTCTTCTATAATTCACTATAAATATAAATTCGTATTATCAAAAATATGAGGATAATAGCATTAAAAATAATTTAATCATTGAGAAATCATCTCATACAATTATCTTTTTAGATCAACTTTTATAGTGATCCTCACATTAACTATTTTGTGATATTATTTTTAAAATCGTAAATTACATAAATAGAATGTAATTAGACACTGTAAAAATTTCTTATTTATATCGTTACTATATTAAATTATTATCACTTTTAATCCTATAAACAGTCTGCCTTGTTATATTAACTTCTTTCGCAATTTTACTAATTGCTTTGCCTTCTTTTAACATTTCTACAACTCTATGATAAATAATACGTTTCTGTGGGTCTTTAGCATTTGGTGAGTAAAGTAAAGGTCTCCCTTTATATACACCTTTTGCCTTCGCGACTTGAATACCTTGCGCTTGTCGACGTTTACTTTCATTTCTCTCTTGTTCTGAAACCATTGCTAATATTTGTATGATTAAATCTTTCATAAACTTATCTAATAAAGGGTTGTCAATGACTTCATTCATCATAGGTAAACTAGTAATCATCAATTGAACTTCTTTATTCTTTAAATAATTAACTGTATTAATCACTTCATCATAATTACGACCTAAGCGATCAATCGATTCTACTACAAATCTATCGCCCATTCTCACAAAGTTAAGTGCTTCTTGAAATACGGGTCTATTTTCTACTGACTTTCCTGATTGTTTCTCTGTAAATATTTTCTCTACGCCAAATGTTTTCAAATTATCTAGCTGTCTCTCTAAATTCTGATCTACCGAAGATACTCTTGCATAACCTATAATCATTTATTTTCACTCCACAATTAATATACACCCTAATCATACGTTTGAATTGCTATAAAATCAACAACTGTATCTGTATGATTAGGGTGTACCCAAAAATAACATGTTATGAACTAATATTTCTTAGTATATTGGCTCCTCTTTTCTATCAATTAACTGGATATACTAAAATATCTTTATCTAATAAACGAGAAAAGACTAGCGTTAAAATATCAAATTTCCTGATTGGTTGAACTTAATATTATTAAGGGAGGCAGTATCATCGTTAAATAGATGAATTGGAACAATCATATGTTTTTGCTATAATTATTAAATACAGAAGTTTCATCTCCTTCTTATAGAATTAACTCCTTACAACTTTAAGGTTAAATTAGTAATAGCTCTTAATAAGCTCAATAAGACTTATTAAGAGCTTTTGTTGTTTATTTAAAAAGTATTACTTTCTCCCATAAAGTAACTGATTTAATTTTTATATATGATATTATATAAATAAATGCTCTCCATTAGAATATGGAGAGCATTTCATTACTTATAGGGAATAATTAAAATTTGATTTTTTTATAAATAAAACAATATTAGCAATTAGCATGAAATAAAAGTAATTACATATATGCAGTTACCCACTGTGAAGGGCCAACTTCATTATATAATTTTTGAGCAGCCGCATCTTGGACATGTTCAGGTGCTGAAGCTGGTGAAACACCTACATATTCTGCTGGGGCTACTGAATCCCAAGTTGTTTGTAAGAATTGATATTTACCTGCTGCTCCTGAAGAAGGGTTGATGGCTGTGATATCGCCACCTGATTCGCGTTGAGCAATTAGTTTCAAGTGATCGTTTACTTCTACTGATGAACCACTTGAAGCTTCATTTGAGTTTTGTGATGATTGTGTTGAAATATTTGTAGTTGCTTGTTGTTGGGGCTGTTGAGTTTCTTTAGTTTGTGGTGCTTGTTGTTGTACTGGTTGTTCACTTTTTGAAACTTCTTGTTGTCCATCATTGTTTATTTCAGCAGTTGTATTATTGTAACCATTATAGCTCCAACTAAAATTTACACCATCTGATTCAAAATGATATGAAACTCCATTTTGAATGAAATCATAATTATATGACCCTTTTTGTATTGGAGATTCATTTAATTGCTCTGGGTTATTTTGAACTAAATTTACTAATTTAGCTTGGTCTACATTTTGTTCAGATGCATCAGCTGAATTATCTGCTGCAAATCCTGTTATACCTAAACTTACTGCTAATGTTGAAGTAAGAATTGTTTTTTTCATTATTTAATTCCTCCTAAAGGTTAACTTTTTAATTTATTAATTTCACCACAATTACGTATCCCACTCTAACATTTTTTAAACTATTTTAGGTTACAATGAAGTTAAAAAGTATTATCATTTTTTTACATTTAAAGAAGATGTATGAGCTATTTGCCCCGAATATTTAGATTACATAAATATAAACCATTTTCCCCAAAATATCCTTGTAGATATAATTACTAAAAAATATTAATTTAGGAAATAATAATGAGATTTCAATTTAGAAAAAAATGTATTTATACTTCAGTTAGTTCATTATCACTTTTGCGTTCCTATTCAATATATTGTTACAATAAATCTAAAGAATATTATATGCATATATACACCAATCCACTCACTATTTGCGATAGTGAGTGGATTTTTTAATGTGGCTTAAAGTCGCCTTCTATTTATTGCGTTTATTACTAAGTAACTAAAACAATATAACCAATAATATTCTAATCTTCATAAGACACCTAGGATTTCATCTTAATTTAATTTATAATAATTTGTATATTCTACAAGGGAATTCATTACTTTTTGTATTGTAATACTTAAAATGGGAGGTTTTTATTTTGGAAAATAAACAAAATAATGCTAATGGGAAGAAACTGTCTTCTGTTTTTACCTATAGTATTATTATTACCGCAATCGTTGTATTGTTAGGTGCAATATTTCCAACGCAGTTTAATGAAATAGGGACAAATATTACTGGTTGGATTACTGAATACTTTGGTTGGTATTATATGATTATTGTAGCACTCATGATATTCTTCTGTGTCTTCTTGATCTTTAGTCCAATTGGAAAATTAAAATTGGGTCAACCAGAAGATAAACCAGAATTTAATACAATTTCATGGTTTGCGATGTTATTTAGCGCTGGAATGGGAATTGGTTTAGTATTCTGGGGAGCAGCTGAACCGATTAGTCATTTTGTTTCACCACCCTCAGGTGATCCTCAATCAGCAACTGCCTATAAAGAAGCTTTAAGAGGTGCATTTATGCAATGGGGCTTCCATGCATGGGCAGTATATGGTGTTGTAGCGTTAGCGTTAGCGTACTTCCAATTTAGAAAAAATGAACCTGCATTAATTTCAAAAACATTACGTCCAATTTTCGGAAATAAAGTTGATGGCCCCTTAGGAACAATTATTGATGTTGTTTCTGTCTTTGCCACAATTGGCGGGGTAGCAGTATCACTAGGTTTAGGCGCTATGCAAATCGCAGGTGGTCTAAACTACCTATTTGATATTCCGAATAATATTGTGACGCAAGGTATTATTATACTGATTGTTACAATATTATTTTTAATAAGTGCATGGTCAGGTTTAAGTCGGGGAATCCAATATTTAAGCAATGCAAATATTAGCATAGCAGGATTCATATTGCTATTTGTTCTTATTGTAGGACCAACTGTTCTTATTTTAAATATGTTAACAAGTTCTACAGGAGTTTATTTAAACACGTTATTATTTAACATGTTTGATACGGCACCATTAGATCCACAAAAAAATGAATGGATGAAATCATGGACGTTCTTCCAATTAGCTTGGTGGATCAGTTGGAGTCCATTTGTTGGTATATTTATTGCACGCGTATCTAAAGGACGCTCAATTAGAGAGTTCGTCTCTGGAGTTTTATTAGCACCAGTACTTGTAAGTTTAGTTTGGTTTGCAGCATTTGGTGTCTTAGGTATCGAGACTGCGAAAAAAACACCAAAAATATTTGATATGCCTCCAGAAACTGCATTATTTGGTGTGTTTAATGAGGTGCCATTAGGCTTTGTGTTATCCATTGTAACGTTGCTATTAATCGCAACATTCTTTATTACGTCAGCCGATTCAGCGACATTCGTATTAGGAATGCAAACAACATTTGGTTCATTAAACCCATCCGTAATAGTTAAAGTCATCTGGGGAATTGCACAAGCATTGATTGCATTTATTTTACTATTCTCAGGTGGAGATAATGGATTAAATGCGCTACAAAATACGGCAATCATGACTGCCTTACCATTCTCTATCATCGTGCTTTGTATGATGGTTAGTTTCTATAAAGATGCCAACCAAGAACGTAAGTTTTTAGGTTTAACATTATCACCTAACAAGCACAGACTCAAAGAATATATAAACTCACAATCTGAAGACTTTGAAAGTGAAATGATAGAAAGAAGGAAAAATATTAAAAACGATTGATTCACAATAATCTTATATGCTAAATTTGAATTATCAGAAGTTTTCACAATTAATTCTTTCGAGGCTGAAACACATATGTGTTTCAGCCTCAATTATTATTTTAAAAAATATTTAAACTAGGTCAATAAAAAAGAAGCTAGTATTTTTTGATTCTAACTACTTTTAACAACGTTTACATAAAAGATTTATAATGCTTTTTAAGTTGATAATTATTAGGGAGAACTAGAGACACTTGTACCTTCACTCGAGGATACAAGTGTCTTTTTTGTAGAAAGGGATGCTTTTATTATGAATGTTTATGTAGCTGAATTTTTAGGAACAGCAATACTCGTGTTATTGGGAGGCGGTGTCTGTGCAAATGTTAATTTAAAACGTAATTTAGGACATGGCTCTGACTGGATTGTAATTGCTGTAGGATGGGGGCTAGGTGTCTCTTTAGGCGCTTATGCTGTTGGCAATATTTCGGACGCCCACTTAAATCCAGCAGTTACTTTAGCATTTGCTATGGATCATTCATTAAGTTGGTCTATGGTGCCAGGTTATATAATTGCTCAAATGTTGGGAGGTATAGTAGGAGCAATACTTGTTTGGCTTGCATATTTACCACATTGGAAAGCCACTAAAGAACCAGAAGTCAAACTTGGTGTTTTTTCTACAGCACCCTCTGTCCCCAACTATTTTGCTAATTTCATCACAGAAATTATTGGTACAGGTATTTTAACTTTAGGACTGTTATTTATTGGTATGAACAATATCGCAGATGGTCTAAACCCATTAATTGTTGGGGCTTTAATTGTTGCTATTGGTGTAAGCATTGGGGGACCTACCGGTTATGCAATCAATCCTGCACGTGATTTAGGTCCAAGAATAGCTCATACTATTTTACCAATCGCGGGAAAAGGAGGTTCAAACTGGGGATATGCTATAGTTCCAGTGCTGGGGCCCCTATCTGGTGGAATGATAGGCGCTATGTTTTATCGTCTATTTTATAAAGGGATTTTTGATACAATGTCTATTATTTCTATTGCTATTTTTATAGCTACACTTATACTAAGTGTTATGCTTAATAAAATAGATAAGAAAAACAAAGTTGAAAAAATATATTAATTGAAATCAAATAATATACAATATAACTATTTTTTATATTATTTTAATGTCCCATTAATAATTTTTGCATTCCTGCCACTATGATGTTATAATGCACTTAACAAGGAATCCAGCATGGATACACCAATCCCCTCACTACCGCAAATAGTGAGGGGATTTTTGTAGGTGTGGCTATTGTCGCCTATTTGTCTTTGCGATTACGCAGCCAATGCGTAAATAACGCAATAATACAACCACTGATGACTGTGGTCGTGATGTGAACAAGGATTTCCAACATGAATAACACCTCCTCCCTACGTCAAATTGACGCCTGAGAGATAGGCGACTCCATTATTATACCATCTGTATCTTTTGAAGCATATGTACTTCCGATAAGTTGAATTATGTTAAATAAAAAGAGCCTTTCGAAGGCTCTTTTATCTTATTTCTTATTAAAGTTTATAAATTTTATTATATAAAATAATGTCATTAGAAGAAAAGGGACTGTTAAAATAAAAGCGTTGAAATGACCAATATTAGATACCCACAAAAATGACAAAAGCATTAAAATATATGTGAGTACTATAACGAATAATATTTGTTTACTAAATAATTTTTCTGATTTAATTGTCAGCCCACCTTAATAGCTACTTACTATATCTAATCTTACTTGCTAATTTAGCTACTGTTTTATTGTCGTGGGGCTTAATATAGATTGTTTCAATATTATCCTCAATTGCTTTTCTTGTTACCTTATCCATTTGACTATAATCACTAGTTTGTGAGCTTTCCCATTTATAAGGAATATTGTTGTATACATTAATTGTCCCATCGCCATTACTGCTATATGTTATTGATCCACCAGCCCTCATGGGAGCTTCTAATTTCACAACGTTTTCTTTATAAACTGCACTATTTTGGGCTTGTGGGTTTACTTTTGAACCTTTTGGTATTTCTGTAACATACACATCCCTAATACCTTTCAAATCATTTCTTGTAGATATTAACTGATACCAAACTCGTGCATATTCAATTTCTTCCGAGTTAAAATTATTTAAGTAACTTTTATTTTTATCAGTAGATTGTTGATTCTCATTACTATCATTATTTTTTTCTTGTTTTTTATTATTATTTTGTTCTTTATTTTGTTTATTGCTACTTTCTGAATTATCACCACTATCAGATGTGTTAGTTTTTTCGTCAATTTCATTTGGTGTTTCATTATCTTTGTTTTCCGAGGTGTTAGTATCACTAGAATTATTATCATTGTGATGTTCTGAATCGTTATTATTACAACTCACTAAAATTACCAATAAACTAACAAGTAATATAGGTAAAATGATTTTTTTCATACTATAACTCCTTTTCAGCATTTCAAATTAGCTTATGTTGATGTTTTTTGAGCTAGAAAACGTAAATTACATGGGTTAAAAAAACTGTATAACATCCATAACATGATATATATTAAATATATAATAAAATAACCACCGTGTTTATGTAAAACAGGTGGTTATTGAAACTATTTCAGTAGTGTATAGATTTTATAAAGTATAGGTCTAACTGGTTTGATAAAGTCCCCTATATATTCTTCTACGTGAGCGTTGAATCCTGATTTGAATTTTTGAACACCAAAATCTTCAGCATTTTCACTGAAATCGCCCGTTATACCATAAAAGTTATAACGATTAATATTATGTTCTTTTGCAAATTTTATCATTTCCCATTGTAGTCTATATGCGCCCATATAAGGATTATATTTAGGGTTTGATCCACTAGAAAGATAATAAACTTCATGGTCATTAAAGATATATAAAGAAGCTGCTAAATCTAGTATCATGCCATCTGTTTCAATTAAGGACTCTGTTTCGGAAACCTTTCTTTTTTGTGCTTTTATTTGTTGTAATTCTTGTTCATATTTATTTTTACTTTTTTTAGAATCAGGATTAGCTTCCAAGTTAGTCTTGGTTTGTTCTAAAGTGTTATTTAGTTTGTCTAAATGATTGTTTTGTTTTATTAAGAGTTCGGACAAATCAATATAAGCTAATTTTAACATGCTGTTATTGTGATAAATTTTTTGCATTTGTTCAAAATACTCTTTACCTCTAAATGTAAAGCCATGTTTTTCTTCTGCCATTTTAAATAGTTTGAAAAATGTATCGGTTTCTTCTATAGGCAATGTACGGACTTTAACATCCATTTCATATGTTTTCTTAATATTTCTTCTCGTTTGATAATCCATATCTTTAAGTAATTGATCTTCTGTTTTATTTTTCAAATCAAGAACAGATAGCCAACGAATTTGGCTCGTTTGAGAGTATCCAACCGTATATCCTTGGTGTTTATAGCCCAAATCTTCCATAGTTTTAAGTAAAGGTCGATTGTTATAACTTTCTAATATTTCTCCTTGAGTATTGCGTATGTTTTCTAATGTATAAGGATCAGTTAAAACGAATAAACCACGATTTTTTTTCAAATATTTAGTTAAGTGCTTATAGAAAAATCTCACTAGCTCGTAATTATTAAAATCTAAAACAGGTCCACGATGTGTGTAAAAGTATTTAAAAAACTTCAAAGAGCGTGCTTCAGTCAAAAGACAAGCTGCTAATATATTATGTTCGTTATCTTTAACCCCAACTAAATGGACGTCCTTTTTATGGGTATTTTTGTAATTGAAATGATTTGAACTTTGCGTATAGTGAGAAAAATGCTTATTAGTAAAGATTTCAAATTCATTTACTTCTAATTTAGTAAAGTACACGATAAACCTACTTTCTTAAGATGATATTGCGCTTTCATATGTATATTACAAAAAAAGCCAAGCACTTTAAAAGGCTTGACTTAAAAATGAAACTCAACGGAGGGAGAAGGATTCGAACCTACGCAAGCGCAAAGCTCCTAATTAATAATAAATATTAATTTCCCTTAAGCCAGACTTGGGTATCCCTCCAAAATTTAACTGCTTTTCCATCATATACTTTTTAAATAGAAATGTAAACCACTTTATTACAAACTTAAGTTTATTATCATTTTAAATAGATTGTATATATCATGCACAATCACTACCTATAACTCTTAATTATGTTATTATATATGAACTAATAACGTAAAATTATGGGTGGAAAAATGATTAAAAAATTTATAAGTATTATCATAATAAGTACTGTTTTATGTACTGTCTTACCGGAACAATTAAGCCAAGCTAAAATAGAAAAGGGTGTAACAATAGATATCGCTAGAAAATATTATTCTAAAGATAGTTTGAAGAAAATAGTACAACAAATTAGTGAATACAATGGAAGTTATTTACAACTTCATTTTTCTGATAATGAAAACTATACTATTAACTCAAATTATTTAGATCAAACCGCTAATAAGAAAAACAAATATTTTTTGACTAAATCAGAATTAGAAGAATTAATAAAATTTGCTAATAAAAAAAATATTCAAGTTATCCCAGATATAGATTTACCAAGCCATTCTAAAGGATGGCTAACTCTGTTAAGGAAGAAAGACGAGGATCTATATAGGAATGTGGTATCTAATTATAGTAATGAAATGGTAGATTATCATAACAATAAAGCATCAATATTAGTATCCCGCAAACTAATAAAAGAAATATTAGTGATGTTTGAACAGCCCAAGTTTAAAAACGAACAAAAGATTGTTTTGGGGGGTGATGAAGTTCCTGGAAGTATTAGACAACAAGATGATTTTATTAACTTTATGAATGAAATAACAAAAGTAGCTCTAGAAGAAAATTACACTGTAAAATTGTGGAACGATTCAATAACTACTAATGGTTTAAAAACCTTAAATAACAATATTATAATAATGTTTTGGCAGAGAAAAAGCTCCGACTTAGCATCTGTAGATGATTTTTTAAAACAAGATTATAGTATCGAAAATTACAATAGTTATAGTTATTATCTTTTTCCTTCTTTAAATGAGGGATTACAAGATTTTAATATAAATAAAAGTAATATTATTAAGGCAAATTTAAATGACTTTAGCGATTTAAATAATGATTTTACTAAGTACGTAGGGACAAATATAAATGGCGAAAATATTACCTTTTGGGGCGAACATGCTGATGATATGACGCAAAATGAATTGGTAGATTATATATCATCTTATATTGAAGTATTTCTCACAAACTAAAAAGCGTATTCCATATTGATATGGAATACGCTTTTTAGTTTGTGATTTACTATTACAAAATTATTACAAAATAAAGAACATTATTATAAAAAAATGGTATGTTAGCGTTTACTTATCATATATTTTAGTTTAACAATACAATTATAAAGTAACAAAAATGTAATGAATAAAATTTTGTAAAAATTTATTGAGTGTATTATTATGAGTGATAGTTAGTTAGGGGAGATTAAATGAAACTATACAATTTGCTATTGTTATATCCACTGTTCATGTCGGTTTATTGGATTATTGGGACACTATATTACGCATTATTAAGGGAAATTAAAAACAAAAATGAACCTACATATAAGACATATGGAGAAGGTATATCATTCTTAATACCTTGCTACAACGAAGAAGAAACAATTGAAGATACGATTAAAAACGTATTAAATTTAGAGTTTCCGAACAAACAGATTATTGTAATTAATGACGGAAGTTCTGATGATTCTGAAAAAGTTGTGTCAAAATTGAAAGAAAAATTAGATTTTGTATTTGTGAATTTAGAAGAAAATAACGGCAAGGCTAACGCCCTTAATGAAGGAATAAAGTATGCGACATATGACTATGTTATGGGTATCGATGCCGATACAATCATTGACGAAAAAGCACCATATTTCATGATAGAAAACTTCAAAAAAAATTCTAATCTTGCAGCCGTAACAGGCAACCCTAGGATTAGAAATAAAAGTTCTATATTAGGTAAAATTCAAACAATAGAATATGCAAGTATGGTAGGTAGTATTAAAAGAACACAATCCATCGCTGGAAAAATAAATACAATTTCAGGTGTTTTTACATTGTTTAAAAAAGAAGCAGTTGAAAAGGTTGGGAAATGGGATATAGATATGATAACTGAAGATATCGCTATATCGTGGAAGTTTCATATTGACAAATTTCAGATTAAATATGAGCCACGAGCATTGTGCTGGATGCTTGTTCCTGAAACTATTGGAGGTCTTTGGAAACAGCGAGTAAGATGGGCACAAGGTGGCCAAGAGGTGTTGATCAGGGATTTCAAAAAGGGAATTAAGTCTTTTAATTTTCCTTTGTACTTTTTACTTTTCGAACAAATTTTTTCGCTTATTTGGGTTTATTGCGTTGTCCTATTACTAGGTTTGACAATTATTAATGCAAATTTTTTAGACATATATTATCTAGAATATCAATTCACTATTATTATTCTTTCTGCATTTGTTTTAACTTTCATTAATACAGTTCAATTTATTATTTCTCTTATTATTGATAGCAAATATGAAAAAGTAAATGTATTTATAGTTGTTTTTCTAAGTTGGTACCCAACTGTGTATTGGGTTCTTAATGCTTTAGTAGCAATTGTTGCCTTTCCAAAAGCTTTAAAAAGGCAGAAAGGGGTGTATGCAACTTGGTCAAGTCCAGACAGGGGAAACATCAAACGGTAAAATCGAGTTTAAATGTAATACGAGAAATATGTGTTCTTCTTTTCACTGCTATGTTCTGGTTATATTGTTGTACTGCAATTATAGTGATTGGTGGTTCATTGTTACATATTAATGTGGAAACAGTTCTAATGATAAGAACAGTACTTAATATTGAAATTGATGATATAAACTATCTTTTTAAACTCATAGCAATTTTTGCAACCATTACTTTTTCATTGCTAACATTATCTCTTATCACACAAAAATTGAAAGGAAGTAAAGGAAATCTATGAGTAGACGATTACTATTATTTACTTTGATATTGCTTATTATCATAAGTTCAAACTTAATAATGAACAACCAAAAAGTTCAATCTAAAGAAAAGGAAATAAAATACAAAGAAAATAGCGCACTTGCTTTAAACTATCATCGCATTAGAAACGATAACTTTTTCGATGACTTTTTATCTATATTTTCAAATAGTAAAGAACTTTCAACCTACAGTATTACTAAAGAGCAATTTGAAAAGCAAATTAAATGGTTAAAAGAACATCATGCCCATTTTTTAACTGAGGAAGAGTTTATTAAGTATAAGAAAATTGGGAAATTTCCTAAAAGAAGTGTTTGGATAAATTTTGACGATATGGATCAATCAATTTATAAAAATGCACACCCCGTATTAGAAAAATATAATATTCCGGCTACGGGTTTTGTTATTACTGGGAATGTTGGAGCTGAAAATTTTAATAACTTAAACTTGACAACTCTAAAAGAATTGAAAAAAATGAAAAAATCAGGTTTATGGACTTTTAGTTCTCATACTAATAATTTACATAAATTAAGTAAAAACAAATCTATGATGGTGAAAACTTCAAATAAAAACTTTGTAGATGATATTAGTAAAAGTAATGAATATTTAAAAAAACATTTCAATTACGATAATGAGTCATTAGCATATCCTTATGGCCAAATAGATCAAGAAAAAGAGAAAAATTTGAAAAAAGCAGGTATAAAATATGGTTATGTGTTAGAGGAAAGGCCTGTGGAACCTGGTGATGATAATTATTACATTCCACGAATACTTGTAAGTGATGATGCATTTCATCAAATAATTCAGAAGTGGGATGGATTTAAAAATGAATAAAAAAAAGACTGAGTTAATATATTTACGTGCGTTTATTTGTATACTTATTATAGTAACTCATTTGTTAACTCAAATGATGAACGATATTGATGATACTGAAATAAACCAATTAAAACTTCTTTATTATGTTCAAAATATTGTTATCTTTGGTACACCGAGTTTTATTATCTTATCTCAATTATTAACAACTTTGAATTATGAGAAAATAACATTTAAATATTTATGGTCTAGATTTAAATATATCTTTATTCCTTATTTAACCATCGGGTTATTTTACTGTTATACAGAATCGCTTAAATTAAATAGTCCATTTTTACATCAATTTTATGAAAACGTTGTTTTAGGATATTGGTATGGTTATTTTATTATAGTTATTTTACAATATTTTATACTAAGTTATTTTATATATAAAATTTCAAGTAAGATTTTTGAAAGCAAGGTAATACTATTAATTTCTTTAATAATTCAAATAACTTTTTTACATTTACTACACAATAATAATGAATTTGCTGAAAATTTCCATGCTATTTATCCTTTAAGTGACAATACCTTCATTTTAGGTTGGATATTTTTCTTTTTTTTAGGTGGTTATATTGGGAAGAACTACAATAATATAACTGCTTTTTTAAGGAATTATTTATTTATAATTTTGGTTTTAGCAATTTTATCTTTTGTTTTGTTTATCATTATGTTCTCTCATGATTATTGGAATGTTACTAGTTATACAGAAGCATTAATTTTTTATCATTCTTTCATGTTTTTATTATTACTCGGTGCAACCCTTCATTTTAAGGAATTTATGTTTTATTCTATAAATTTAGTTAATACTTTTTCGTTCTTTGTATATTTATTGCATCCTATTGTTATAGATGCTCTTTATGAAAATACTTCAGTATATATTGACCATACCTTTATTTTCTTGGCAGTGTCATTATTATTTATATTAGGTCTATGCATAGGTGTGGGCATTATACTAAGAGAATTTTATATTTTCAGATTTGTTATTGGTAAACAGCCCTATAGCTTAAAACTAGATTTAAAATAAAGCAAAGTTTAAAAGTATTATTTATTTAAATATGTGCGTATAAGTGGTAGTTCTTGGTTGAGAACTTCTTCCTCTCTCATGCCTGTAGCATGCTCGCCCCAAAAGCTTAAAGCAGAACCTTGGATATTTAAAGAATCTACTTCATAATATGGATTCTTTAAATAGTAAAAACTATTGTGATTATATGCCCAACTGATATAGCTAGTTTGTTCTTCTATATCAGTTGGGCTATAGTTTTTAGAAGGTAAAAAATATAGTGAATAAAAATTATAATTGTAAACTTTAAAATTATAGTCTAAAAAATCTTCGACAGTGATCCCTGGTTCATTATTTTCATTATTACTTTGTTTCCAATAAATTACTGAAAAGTAATTTTTTAATAATTTCAAACCATTTTTAGTAATAGAATCATTCCATATTTGTGGTTCATATCCATTTTGATAAGCATATTCACCAATTTCATTCATAAAATTAATGAAGTCATTTTGGTATGATTTTCCACCAGGAACCTCATCACCGCCCAATACTATTCTTTGTTCTTTTTGAAAATTTGGTTGATGAAAGAGATCTAAAATTTCTTTGATTTGCCTTTTGCTAATCTCTAATGCTTTTTGATTAGAAAAAAAATCAATTGTTTCATCGCTATAATCGCTTACGATATTTTCGTGTAAGTTTGAATTTTCATTTTTTAATAACAATAACCAAGCTTTTGAATGAGAAGGTAAATCAAATTCTGGAACAACCATTATATTTAACTTATTACTATAATGAATAAGGTTCTTTAACTCTTGTTGACTTAAATAATTTTGTGAAGCTATATTTTCGTGTTTAAAAAATTGAGATTCAATTGCATAGTTTTCATTATCAGAAAAATGAAGTTGTAAGTAATCCCCATTATTCTCATGAATTGTATCAACAATCTTTTTGAGTGATTTCAAGGAATAATCTTTTCTAGCTATATCAACATTGATTCCCTTTTGAAAATCTTGAGCATGGACAGAAAAAGAGTTGAATAAAAAAAGATATGAAAGTAAAGTTGAAGTTGAGAAAATAATTTTAATGTAGACCACCTATATTTAAGTTTTATTTAATTTAAATATAATTTAAATGCTATTGAAAGTAAAAGTATTTATTAGCAGAAACTTCCACTGTATAGCGTATACCTGGTTCTGTTGCAAAGTAAAAAATATAGCTAACCACTAATTTATCATGTCAGTGTTCGCTTAACTTGCTAGCTTGATGATAATTTCGTGGCATGGCGAAAATCCGTAGATCTGAAGAGACCTGCGGTTCTTTTTATATAGAGCGTAAATACATTCAATACCTTTTAAAGTATTCTTTGCTGTATTGATACTTTGATACCTTGTCTTTCTTACTTTAATATGACGGTGATCTTGCTCAATGAGGTTATTCAGATATTTCGATGTACAATGACAGTCAGGTTTAAGTTTAAAAGCTTTAATTACTTTAGCCATTGCTACCTTCGTTGAAGGTGCCTGATCTGTAATTACCTTTTGAGGTTTACCAAATTGTTTAATGAGACGTTTGATAAACGCATATGCTGAATGATTATCTCGTTGCTTACGCAACCAAATATCTAATGTATGTCCCTCTGCATCAATGGCACGATATAAATAGCTCCATTTTCCTTTTATTTTGATGTACGTCTCATCAATACGCCATTTGTAATAAGCTTTTTTATGCTTTTTCTTCCAAATTTGATATAAAATTGGGGCATATTCTTGAACCCAACGGTAGACCGTTGAATGATGAACGTTTACACCACGTTCCCTTAATATTTCAGATATATCACGATAACTCAATGCATATCTTAGATAGTAGCCAACGGCTACAGTGATAACATCCTTGTTAAATTGTTTATATCTGAAATAGTTCATACAGAAGACTCCTTTTTGTTAAAATTATACTATAAATTCAACTTTGCAACAGAACCTATCGAGTTAATATTGAGGAAGTTCATTAATTTAGACGATAAAGATTTATATGAATTAACGTTTGAAACTATTAATAATTAAATAAGGAAATTTTTAAAAACTTGGTTTTTTAGACGCTTACAGACGTGTTTATTTGCATCGAGAATTAGATTTCATTAATAGTTCTCGAAAAAGTTCAAAAAAGATTGATACACTTGAGAAATATGGCTGTGAACGTATCTTTAGTAAGAAATCACGTAACCGTAAAATGAAATGAATTGAACTTGATAAGTTTTGGGATTATTTACGAGAAGGATATATTCTAGTTCTCTATAAATTATATCCTTTTGGACGTACAACGGAACAATTGATTGGGTTATCTTAGTGATTCGCTAAAAACAGTATTGATTTCATACTATAGATATGAATGTATTAACGAAAGATGCGATCGGCAAGATATTCTTTACCACGATGAGTACATTCGTTGAACTCGAAGTTAATTTGTTAAGTGACAGTCCTAAAAAAGGATTAGAAGCTTCACGAGCAAGAGACCACAAAAGTGCGAGAGCTTCATTACCTGATCACAAGCAAAGAGAAATCAAATTTCTATATGATTAACAAAACTTACAGGTGAAGAGATTTTCCGAACAGACAGGTTTTAGTCGTTCATCGATATACAGAATAATAAAAAAGGAGAAAATTTATTGGAACTTAAACATATGCAGTATTTTGTAGAAGTTGTAAAACAAAAAAGTATGACCAAAGCAGCAGCTAGTCTTTTTATTACACAACCCACAATTAGTAATACAATTAAATTATTAGAAGAAGAATTGGAAGTAATCTTATTTAGTAGATATAAAAATCAAATATACTTAACTGACGCAGGAGAAGCTTTCTTTTTTCAATGTAAAGAAATGCTTAAAATGTATGATAATATCCCTAATGAATTAAGTAATTTATTAGAATTAAAAACAGGACGTTTAAAAATTGGAATACCTACTATTATTAATATAAGAATATTAATTAACTTAATTTCACAATTTCATGAAATGTATCCTAATATAACTTTTCAACTTTTTGAAAATGGTAGTAAAAAAATTGAAAACGATATATATTATGGTGATTTAGACATGGGGATTACCGTACTGCCTACAAATAATAAAAACTTTAATACATTCTCTTTTTTAGAAGAAAAATTAAAATTGGTCGTTCATAAAAATCATAAATTATCTAAAAGAAAAACGGTTAATATAGAAGATTTAAAAGAACAAGAATTTATTTTATTTAATTCTGATTTCTATTTAAACGATAAAATCAAAAATACGTGTAGAGATTATGGCTTTAATCCTAATATGATTTTTGAAACCACCCAATGGAGTTTCATAGAAGAAATGTTATTAAATAATCTGGGAATATGTATATTACCCGAAGGAATACTAGAATTATTAGATAATAATTTAAAAGCCATCGATATTAATGAACCTTCCATGAAATGGGAACTTGCCATTATTTGGAGAAAAGATATTATAGTTGATTCTTTAACAAAAAATTGGATTAAATTTCTCCAAGAAAACTTCTTAATTAACTATTAAATATAAAGGTATTTGAGAAATTTATAGCTGTATAAAAAAATGATATTTTATATTTATATACTCTCGCTCTATAATTAGAACATAAACATTATAGAAACGGGAGTTTTTTATGGAAAATTATAAATTTCCTAGTGACAGTAAAATTGTCAGTACGGATCAAGTATTAATTAATGATTTAAACAATTATGATACCCTATTTGGGGGGGTGTTGATGAAAAAAATTGATAATAACGCAACGCTTTCAGCTAGAAGACATGCAAGAGTTAAAGAATGTGTTACAGCTTCTACAGATTCAGTAGAATTTTTATATCCAATCACCCAATCTGATTCAGTTTGTATAGAATCTTATGTAGTTTATACAGGAGAAAAGTCTATGGAAATATTTTGTAAAGTCATTTCAGAAGATATGATCACTGCAGAAAGAAAAATTGCTGCTGTAGCTTTTCTTACTTTTGTAGCTTTGGATGAAAAGAAAAAACCAATTAAAGTACCCAAAATCTCTCCTCAGTCCAAAGAAGAAAAATTATTATTTATGGATGGCGAAGAAAGAGCTAAAATGCGAAAAATTAAAAGATCACAAACTAAAAATATAATTGAGTCTCTTGATATCAATAAACCATGGGAATTGGAGTAGTGATAAAATGATTAATGAAATGGAAGAATTAAACCAAGTTAAGTTAGATTTGAAAAAATTAAAAAACAAGTTTCCTAATATGTATGAAAAGTTAGAATATATAGCTAGTTTGACAAGACAATTAAGTATCAATTATAAATATTTAGGATTACTTATGTTTTCAGATAACCGTGAAATTATTCAAAATAAGCGACCAACTTTAATAAGAGAATCTGTTTTAAAATTATATGAACAAGAAGTTAAAAAAGTTAAAAAAGATAGTAATTTTGTAATTTTTAAAGATATGATGTTAAAATTCCAAAATGTGAAATACTCACAAATATTTCTTATCATTTTAGGTGCCGAACCTAGTTTTGTATTTAAAAATACAATTATTAAATAATAACTTTATTAACAATCCTTAGATTAAAGAATTATAAAAAGAATTATAAAAACTCACAAATTTCTTGACTAAATCAAACTATATTTTAGCTAATAAAAGAGCTTCCCTAAATTAGAGAGGCTCTTTTATTAATTTTTATAACTTAACGAGAATTTTTGCTTGTGATTTATCGTTTACGAGTTTTTCAAATCCTGACTCCACAATATCATCTAGCTCTATCTCATCAGTAATAACATCTTTCACTTTTAAATTACCTTCATTAATTAAATCTATTGTTTGTTGAAATGTAGTAGGTGTATAAGCAATCGTTGAAGTAAGTTTTACACCTGTATTAGTTAATTGCATTGGGTTCCATTCAATAGGATGACCAAATATAGACACTATAACAACAGTACCTCTTGCTCTAGTAACGTCTATAGCAGATTTAAGTGTTGGCGCTACACCAGCTACCTCAAATGCTACATCCACGCCATTATCTGTATGTTTATTAATAACATCACTTGGGTTTGATTCACCAGAATTTATAGTATGAGTAGCACCTATTGCTTTAGCTTTATTCAATCTTTCTTCCGATAAATCAAAAACAAATATCTTACTTGCACCTGCAGCTTTGGCAGCTATTACTGTTAATAAACCGATTGGCCCTGCACCAAAAATAGCAACTGTATCTCCAAATAGAACTTCACCTTCTTTGATTGCTTGAACTGCAACAGCAGTTGGCTCTACAAGGGCGCCTTCTTTATCAGAAACGTTATCTGGTAACTTATAAACGTTCTCTTCTGGGGCATTCGTAAATTCTGCAAATCCACCATCAGAACCTAAGCCTATAAATGAATAACCATCATAAAGATCAATATCTTCTTCTTTTTTACGATTTGAAACTGTAGGATTAATGACAACACGATCGCCTTTATTAAACTGTGTAACCTTAGAACCAATATCATCTACTACGCCCGCAAATTCATGGCCTAATGTAACAGGCGCTTTTTGACCAAGAAAAGGGTCTGGTTTATCTGTTGAAATAAATATGGGTCCCTCTAAGTATTCATGTAAGTCTGTACCACAAATGCCAGCCCAAGACACTTTAACTTTCACTTCGTTCTCTTGTAACTCTTTAGATTTCCGGTCTTCAACTCGTACATCTTTTTGGCCATACCAAACTGCTGCTTTCATTGATAAAACCTCCTTGATTTAGTTAATTTAATAGTATTCCTTTTAAAAGTTGTTTTCAAATAAATTAATCTTTTAATATATTTTTTCTAAATTATTATATGAATAAAGTGTACTTAAAATTAAAAATATCTAAATACATATTAATATATTCATCGTTTCACTAAAAATAAATAAAAAAAGAAAATAAAAAGAGTATTAGTAATCCTATAATACTCTTTTTATTATTTTATCCTAGTATATAGATCTTAATTTTGCATTCCTATGCACTATGATGTTACAATTTAGATAACAAATAGTGTACTAACATGATAAACACCGAGCCAGATAACTACTGCGAATAGTTATCTGGCTCTTTTTGGTGTATTAGCTATATGTCGTCGCTAAACTACTTCTCACGATTATTTAGCCAATAAGAAAATAATGTGAGTATAATTCCTACTACGATAGGAGCTATAATAGTTACAAATAGTGTACTGAACATGATGTCACCTCCTTCCATGCTAAATACAGCACAGAAGTGAACGACGACCTTTGTATTATATCATTTCTAATCATTGAGTTATAGATAACTTCCGATAAGTTGAAATATGTAATATAATTTAATTTTACACTTTGTATTTTTCAAATTTCTGCTTCAAATATTTTATTTGTTTTTCATTCAACTTTTCAAATTTGAAATTTTTCATTCTATTTTTTAATAAATCATATAAATTTTCTTTTTGATTTACCCCAATTATCCCATTACTTTTATCTGATCCATCAACAAAATGATATTTATCATTGTGATAATTAAAGTATATAATACTATTGATAAAATATTCTTTATTTAAAAAAGCGCTTAATTTCTTCATTGTTTTATATATCTGTTTATAAGGATTACCATGTTTACGGTATTCTATTTCCCCATTTTCATTTAATTTCAAAACAAAAGTTTGATGCTCATTTTCATCTTGCTTATAAAAGATGTATCGATTCAATAATTCATGCTTAGTACCTTTTAAACTTTCTTTAGATATATTGTAATATATATCACCTTCCCAATATTTTGTTTCAAATATATAAATACCATAATCGCAAATAACCATATGATCTATTTGTCTAGGTTCTTTTAAATCGTACAAAAAAAGATTATCGAATTTTACAAAATGGTCGATATCAACTTCTTCTTGCAACTGTTCAAAAATTTCTTGTAACTCTTTAGAAGCTTTGATTTCCCCCATGTTTTTATTAGATACAGA
This sequence comes from Staphylococcus sp. FSL W8-0271, assembly GCF_038006605.1. Classification (NCBI taxonomy): domain Bacteria; kingdom Bacillati; phylum Bacillota; class Bacilli; order Caryophanales; family Staphylococcaceae; genus Staphylococcus; species Staphylococcus sp. FSL W8-0271. The sequence goes on along the minus strand of NZ_JBBOVM010000003.1, from coordinate 5,184 downwards.
GCTTAAACGATAACTTTCTTTCAAGTTTTTATTTTCCCTACACACATCTTCATATTTTTGGCTTAGTTCGTTATAACGAGCCGATAAATCTTTATTTTGGTTTTTCTCACTATCAATATTTGAATTTAGCGCTTGTTCTTTTTTCTCCTTCAATTTCATATTATCATTGCTCTTTTTATAAAAATAAATTACTAAGCAAAATAAGATAATAGAACATAATACCAAAACGATAATCATTATACACTACCCCTTAACTATTTATATCAATGACTTTATAGCATCTTTCATCTCTGCTTTTAATTGTTCATCTCTCTTGTATCCATTCAAATTAATATATTCCGCATCTTCTTGTACATACTGCAAGAACTTCTTGAATGTATCCATATAAGTTTTATAACTTTCACATTGTGCTTCTAAAAGTTCAACATCTTCTTTTGGTATGCTTGTCTCTAAAGCCATTTCAAGTGTTTGTTTTTCTTTTTTTAACTGTTCAGTATATTCATCTGTGTTATAGACAACTGTAGGTTTGATACGATTACCTAATGCCGCAAGTCGTGTATAAGCTGTTGGATTTAAATCTCTATCTTCTGCTAATGCTTTTACCTTTTTATATTCTTCTTCAGTCAAATTGATATTGATTGTTTTAGCTTTTCTATGACTTTTATTAGTCATTTTTGACCCCTCCAAAACTAAGTAATCACTCACTCATTCAATAATATAGTTAGTAATTACTCAATGTTTTTATAAAAAATAAACTAAGCAAATACTCATCTATTTTAACAAGTTATTAGCTTAGCAATTACTTAGTTTTACTTTATCATATTTAACTAAGTAATTACTAACAAATTATAGAATGAAATGTTGCTTAATTTAGAAGGGAAACAAGGAGTCCTTTAGGGAGTCTCTAGGGACTCCAAAGAGTCCCTGCTTCGAAATCCCTTGCGCCCCAAAGGATAAAAGCATTGTAATTTTCCAACGAAAATGCCATGTAAAATTTCATCGATTCCTTTGTGTCCGTCATTAAATACGATTCAGAAATACTGTAATATCAGCGTTCAGAGTCTTTAAGGATAAGTTTAGAATGCCCCAGCTATGCTGGGTGCCATGGCAATGGCATTGTTTCTCCTTATCCTGTTGTCCGGGACTCCTTTTAGACTCCCTGTAAATTTAACAAACGATTTAAATAATTTACATGCCGCAATGCGTAAGTCTTAATTTAATGTTGATATAACGGTTAAATAAACATTCATTAATAAAATGAAATTTATAGAATTTAAAAAAGACTTTGATGAAGTGAATTATAAACTCAAAATGATTCAATGGGTAATATAGTAGTAGGTGAACATATCGTTAATGAAATGAAGATATAGCAAAAGTATAGTTAGGTTATAATCACATTTGTTAAAAGAGGTATAATGAGGAATGTCTAAAAGGGTAAAAAATAAAGCTCCTAACAGCATTAATCAATCTGTTAAGAGCTATTACATCACTAATTAAAGCGTTAATAAACTAAATTAACTTTTTAGGAGGAGTCGCCACTCCTCCTTCAATACATCTATATTATAACATTTTACTACCTTTAAAACCAATACGGTTAACTGAAATAATGAAACGATAAGTTCTATTATCAATATTAGATTCCATGCTAAAATTTAAAAACGGATTAAATTAATCTCCCCATTATCAAGACAAGAAGAAACTCGTTTCAAAAACCCTCCTGATTTTTAGAGAAAAACTCTCTTATTTCATCGTCTTTAATAAAATAATATGCCATCTTTCCATCTTTATAAAAATCAAGTACCTCATTTTTATATAAAAGCCTTAAATGATGTGAAGTTGAAGCAACACTCATTTTCAATATCAAAGAAATATCACAAACACACAACTCATCTTCTTTAATCAAAGATAATATGATTTTCAATTTCTTCTCATCACAAATTTTTTCTAAAATGTTAAGTAATTTCTTAGATTTATCATCTTCTAAAAAACTTAAAGCATTGTTAACTTTATCCTCATGTACACAGATCACATCACAAGCATTTTCATAACTCATATAAAATCACACCCTAAATTAAAATATAAATCCTAAAATTGTTTGAATAGTGTCATTTTCAATAATAATAAATAAACCTAAAGCTATATAAATAACAGCCATAATCCAACGACTAAATTTCTCAACAATTTCTCCAACTCCTGGAATATTAGCTAATTTTTGTGCAGTAAATACCAAGAAGAAAATTAAAATTAAAAAGACAAACAGAGTAATTAATAAATGAGTAACACTTAATGTCACAAAATACGGAACAAATAAACCAATATTATCAGCACCACAACTTGCTATCGTAACAATTGCAACCGTACCAACTAATTTAGACAATCCTTTTTCATTCAATTCTTTTTTAGCTCTCTTTTCTCCTTCACAATCATCATAAATAGCTACTTTAATTCCTAAATAAATCGGTATTAACCCTAATAATCCTAATATCCATTTTTCAGGAACATAATTTAAGACAAAGGCAAAGAATAAACTTACGACAATCAATGCCACAGAACCTACATATTGACCAATATAAATATCTCGATATTCTTTCCTAGTCTTTGCTCTAGCAAAAAATATTAATAAAATTACTAATAAATCTACTGCTGTCGCAATATAAAGAATAGCAGCAGTTACAATAGTCTGAATCATAATTACACCTCATTCAAAAATATTTTTGAATGTATTATAACTTATGTTTTCAAATAATCATAGATGCTTTATTCCAATTGCTTTATTGACGTTGATCCTCGGAACCCTTAACAATCCCAAAACTTGTCGAATGGTCGGCTTAATAGCTCACGCTATGCCGACATTCGTCTCCAAGTTTAGTTAAGGGTTCTTCTCAACGCACAATAAATTTTCTCGGCATAAATGCGTGATCTATTTCTTATTCTCGTCTTGATAATCATATTTTTCTGCTATCTCATCAAAATCATCATCTTTATAAAAAAAGAAAAAGTAAGCAATAACTCCAATCGGAATACCTAAAAATGGTGTAGTAAAAGTACTAAATATTACACACATTAAAATTAACCAAAACAAATCTTCTAAAGACCATTTTTTATTTAATAAATCATTCACAATCTGTTTGATAGTCATAAAAATAAAACACTCCTTTTTAGCAAACTTTATCACAATAGTTATCGCTTTACAGGTCTATTTTTCATCGTTATAATCTAGTTAATTCCCGTAAGGGCGCACTTACACGTTTGTTCCAAACGGTGCGAAAACCATAATCGACCTTCGTCGATTTTTTATTTCAAAATTAAAGAAACGGCTTGAGATATTCCGAGCAGTTATAAAAATTAATTTGTCTTGAATATTGCTACTACATTCTTGAAAAAGTGATGTAGATTTATAGCCCATAACTTTTTTGAATTCCATCGACGATACGGCGTCGAAAGAAAAATAAACAGACCGTACGAAAGAAAAAAGCTATCTCAATTTTGAGATAGCTTTTATTTTTTATGCCTTTATTTTGAATTTTAAAGGGTCATTTTAAAGAATTAGGGGTTATTTATATAGTTTTATACCTAAAAACCTATATCGGCTCTTAAAACGCAAATGAGAGCCAAATAAAAATAATTACTTTTCACAAACAAAAATTTGAGCAAAAGCAGTGTAGAATTTTTTAGACACTGCCCAGTTACATGCAAACTTAAAAGTTAACATGAAAACTGGTCAACCATGCCGGTTGAACGCTATAGTTCCCGCAGAGGCAAAAATACATAAAAATCGCTAGCTTTTAAGCTAACGATTTAAGATAAAATATTTTTAAAGAAACGAATTATTAAACCAAATATTTCTGGTATGAATGTAATTACAGACTCTTTTTTATCTTCTTTTTTCTTACGAATTTTCTTGGTTTTCATAAATACACCACCAACTATCTTTTCAAATCTTTTAAGCAATAATTTTGTTTTTCAAAATTCCAAATTGCCGTAATTGAGTGTGCTTTTTCTTCTTCGTCTGTTGTTTTATCTTCGTCACTTGTATTAATTAAATTACCATCTTCGGCATCGTCTAAATTTAAAATTTTATGTTTTTGTTTTAGCAAACCACCATAACTCAACATACGTTTTCGATATAAACCTTTTTCCAAATCATTCACGATTTCTTGATTTCTTTCATCATCATCCGTTAAAAAATCAGATGCCTTAACCGAATATTTTGAGGTTTTTTTGATTGCTGTAAGCTCATTTGAATTATTCATTAAATATATTGTATTTAGGCATATTTTGACGGCGCATGTTGAGCGCATGTATTTCTTTAAATTCAGCTTTAATCGATTGCATCAAATAACCTTGCATAGCTTCAACCGTTTCATTTTTTTGTAGCAACATCGCTTTAAATCGTTTTAAGACACTGACAAGTTCGAACTCCACGTCTTCTAAACGGTAATATGTATCATGAGCATTATTAAATGATTTTTTTCCTTTAAGTAAAACACTTTTAATAATACGAATTTCTCTAATTTCAAAATTACTTAAGTAATCTTTGATTTGTTGTGGCAATTCTTCAAGCACTTGGAATTTTAAGGCATCATTATTAAATTCAGTTTGTTGATGATTTGTATGATTCGAATGAGCGTTTTCAGAAATATTGTTAGGTGTATCATTCAAATCATTCGTATCATTGTTCTCAGTCTCTATATAATCAGTATTACTAAATTCAGTATCATTAGACTGTGAATTCAACTGTTCAAGAACTTCCAAATTCACAGTTCCAGAACTTCCAAATTCATTGTTTTGGAACTGTGAATTTGGAAGTTCCTTGCTATGACTGATTTCATTATTATAATTTGGCTTTAATAGATATAATCTATTAGGCTTATTAAGTCCCACTCGCTCTTGAGTAAGTAAGTTAAATTTCACTAGTTCCTTTTTTAATTTTATGATTTTTTGCTCAGCGTAGCCTAAGTATTCACACAAATGCTTGTTACTAAAAATAAAATAAATATTATTATTTTTATCTACCCATTCATTTTGTATAGATAATTCAAAACGATCCTTTAATAATGCATACATAATTTTGGCCTCTGCTGACATTTTCTTGAAATATGCATCTTCAAATAAGTATTTAGGTAATTGATAGAATCTTTCAGTTTTCACTTGAGATAAATTATATTTCTCAAAATTTGGCAT
>NZ_JBBOVM010000002.1:0-44186 GCF_038006605.1 Staphylococcus sp. FSL W8-0271 | reverse complement strand
GTTTTTAATTTTGAAAAAAGCTTTATTTCTTTTACTAGATGAATTTGCAGATTGGGAAGGAGCATATTTATCTTCAATTTTAAATCAAGATGATAATTGGTCTGTAAGTACTATTTCTTGTGAAGAAAATGTATCTTCTTTAGGTGGTTTTTCTGTTTTGGTAGATTATATTATTGGCGATGAACCTAAAGATTATGATCTGTTAGTTATGATTGGAGGTAATTCTTGGGATAATGATTCTGAGAACCTTTTAAAATTTGTTGAGGAAGCATTTAATAAAAATATAGTAATTGGTGCTATATGTGGAGCAGTTGATTATTTAGCTAGAAATGGTTTTTTAAACAAATATAAACATACTGGTAATTCGGTTTATATTTGGCAAAATTATAAAAAATATAAACCTGAGAATGAATTTTTAGAAAAGCAAAGTGTTGTTGATAATATGCTTATAACAGCAAATGGTACAGCATCACTTGAATTTACTGAATCAATTTTAAGAGAGATTGATTTTGATTCTGAAAAAAGTATTGAAAAGACAATATTTATGAATAGTTTTGGGTTTTATAAATATTGTGAAAAATACGGAAATCCATATTTATAAAGTTGGGTGTATTTGGGTTTTTAGAAACGAGTTGAAAACGAGTTTCTTCTTGTCTTGATAAAAATCAAAATCTATTTTTCTCTCAGGCTTAAAATTTGCCCCTTATTAGCTCATCTTTAAATTTAAATGATATTTTATACCTTAAAATAAATTTCAAGGCTAAAAACACCCTTAAAACGCAAATTTTATTTTTAATCGCACCAGTGTGATTTTTATTTTTTTCACACTGCCCAGTTACATGCAAATAAAACTTTCCAATTTTTTTGCATGTTTTTCTGGGTAAACGTGCCGTTTAATCGCTAAAAGTGGTTCTGTTGCAAAGTTGAATTTATAGTATAATTTTAACAAAAAGGAGTCTTCTGTATGAACTACTTCAGATATAAACAATTTAACAAGGATGTTATCACTGTAGCCGTTGGCTACTATCTAAGATATGCATTGAGTTATCGTGATATATCTGAAATATTAAGGGAACGTGGTGTAAACGTTCATCATTCAACGGTCTACCGTTGGGTTCAAGAATATGCCCCAATTTTATATCAAATTTGGAAGAAAAAGCATAAAAAAGCTTATTACAAATGGCGTATTGATGAGACGTACATCAAAATAAAAGGAAAATGGAGTTATTTATATCGTGCCATTGATGCAGAGGGACATACATTAGATATTTGGTTGCGTAAGCAACGAGATAATCATTCAGCATATGCGTTTATCAAACGTCTCATTAAACAATTTGGTAAACCTCAAAAGGTAATTACAGATCAGGCACCTTCAACGAAGGTAGCAATGGCTAAAGTAATTAAAGCTTTTAAACTTAAACCTGACTGTCATTGTACATCGAAATATCTGAATAACCTCATTGAGCAAGATCACCGTCATATTAAAGTAAGAAAGACAAGGTATCAAAGTATCAATACAGCAAAGAATACTTTAAAAGGTATTGAATGTATTTACGCTCTATATAAAAAGAACCGCAGGTCTCTTCAGATCTACGGATTTTCGCCATGCCACGAAATTAGCATCATGCTAGCAAGTTAAGCGAACACTGACATGATAAATTAGTGGTTAGCTATATTTTTTACTTTGCAACAGAACCAAACTATTTTAGTAGTGTATAGATTTTATAAAGTATAGGTCTAACTGGTTTGATAAAGTCCCCTATATATTCTTCTACGTGAGCGTTGAATCCTGATTTGAATTTTTGAACACCAAAATCTTCAGCATTTTCACTGAAATCGCCCGTTATACCATAAAAGTTATAACGATTAATATTATGTTCTTTTGCAAATTTTATCATTTCCCATTGTAGTCTATATGCGCCCATATAAGGATTATATTTAGGGTTTGATCCACTAGAAAGATAATAAACTTCATGGTCATTAAAGATATATAAAGAAGCTGCTAAATCTAGTATCATGCCATCTGTTTCAATTAAGGACTCTGTTTCGGAAACCTTTCTTTTTTGTGCTTTTATTTGTTGTAATTCTTGTTCATATTTATTTTTACTTTTTTTAGAATCAGGATTAGCTTCCAAGTTAGTCTTGGTTTGTTCTAAAGTGTTATTTAGTTTGTCTAAATGATTGTTTTGTTTTATTAAGAGTTCGGACAAATCAATATAAGCTAATTTTAACATGCTGTTATTGTGATAAATTTTTTGCATTTGTTCAAAATACTCTTTACCTCTAAATGTAAAGCCATGTTTTTCTTCTGCCATTTTAAATAGTTTGAAAAATGTATCGGTTTCTTCTATAGGCAATGTACGGACTTTAACATCCATTTCATATGTTTTCTTAATATTTCTTCTCGTTTGATAATCCATATCTTTAAGTAATTGATCTTCTGTTTTATTTTTCAAATCAAGAACAGATAGCCAACGAATTTGGCTCGTTTGAGAGTATCCAACCGTATATCCTTGGTGTTTATAGCCCAAATCTTCCATAGTTTTAAGTAAAGGTCGATTGTTATAACTTTCTAATATTTCTCCTTGAGTATTGCGTATGTTTTCTAATGTATAAGGATCAGTTAAAACGAATAAACCACGATTTTTTTTCAAATATTTAGTTAAGTGCTTATAGAAAAATCTCACTAGCTCGTAATTATTAAAATCTAAAACAGGTCCACGATGTGTGTAAAAGTATTTAAAAAACTTCAAAGAGCGTGCTTCAGTCAAAAGACAAGCTGCTAATATATTATGTTCGTTATCTTTAACCCCAACTAAATGGACGTCCTTTTTATGGGTATTTTTGTAATTGAAATGATTTGAACTTTGCGTATAGTGAGAAAAATGCTTATTAGTAAAGATTTCAAATTCATTTACTTCTAATTTAGTAAAGTACACGATAAACCTACTTTCTTAAGATGATATTGCGCTTTCATATGTATATTACAAAAAAAGCCAAGCACTTTAAAAGGCTTGACTTAAAAATGAAACTCAACGGAGGGAGAAGGATTCGAACCTACGCAAGCGCAAAGCTCCTAATTAATAATAAATATTAATTTCCCTTAAGCCAGACTTGGGTATCCCTCCAAAATTTAACTGCTTTTCCATCATATACTTTTTAAATAGAAATGTAAACCACCTTATTACAAACTTAAATTGATTATCATTTTAAATAGATTGTATATATCATGCACGATCACTACCTATAATTAGTTGATTATGTAAACTAAACAAAAAGCCCTAAACACTGTTAAATCAGTGTTTAGGGCTTTAAACTGTATTTATCCAATATACGAAATTTATACATTGCTGTTTTTGTACGTTTTCATAGATTTTCATAAGGTTTTATTATTTATAAATATACATAATGTCATTAACAATACCATTATGCTATATTATACTTATAAAGTACTTCCTGTGCGATGTACAAATGAATATTGCACTTTTTGTTCTTACAATTTTCATTTGTCCGATTATCACAGGGATAATTGCAAATTATCTTTATGATAAGTTCAAATGATAAAAAGAAAACCCCCACAAAGCTTTGGTCGGCTGTGGGGGTTTTTGATGTACAAAGAACATTTCACTTTTTGTTAAGTTCAGTATATCGTGTATATTCTCTTTTGTAAAAAATTTTCTCGTTGTATCTCGATCATCTACGTTGCTTCTCGTTACTTTGCTATAAGTAAATAAAGAACTATTTATCTTGTTAGTTTTTTTTCTTGAATAATTTTGAAAATAAAGACTGCTTTTGTTCATTTTGATTTGATATTTTTGAATCAAAGATATTCTCTTTTTCATGCACGTTATCTGTTTCTATTTTTTCGCTATTACCTAATATATTTTGGCTATTTAAATTCAAAGATTGTTCTTGTTTTAACGCAATTGTTAAATCGTCAATTTGTCGATTTTTTTGTCGAATTTCTGATTCTAAATGCTCAATATATTTATCAATATAGCTATCATAATTGATTGTTATACCCTCTTTTTTATTTGACGATTCGTTTGTCGATTTTTGACAGTTTGTTTGATGATTTTCTAGCTCCGAGTGTTTATATTGTTTATTTACTTTTGACGATTTATTTGATGATTTTTTATTCAAGGTGTTTTTTAAATAGCTCATAATATCATCATCAATTAATGCTTTGTTACCCATTTTTCTTATGTTTAAATGTGGAGGTAATTTTTTTAAATGATAATGGATTGTCTGTTTAGATACATTTAATATCTCTGAAACTTCTTTTACAGTTTTCATTAACTAACACGTCCTACTATGTTTAATCCATTTGAGATTGTTTACTTTTATTCATTTTTTCTAAAAATGCTTGTCGTTCTTCTTCAGTATATTCAGCGTTTTGGTGGTTAGTTGTTTGGTGTTTTTTTAACCATGCTGGTGTTATTTCACGATTTAAGTTTTTCTTTGAAAAATTTTTATTAGCCATATATGGTTGCCGTTTCGAGTGAATGCGTTTTTCAGGGGTAAAAGAAAATTCTAACCATTCAATTTTACGTCCTTTTTTCGCTTTGATTTTAGTAATATTAAGTTCTTTAAATATAGATCCCAATTCTTTAATTATTGGTGTTAAAACCTTTTGATTAATATGAGTCATTCTATAACTATCAGGAACATCTAAAAGTTCTTTAAAATCATCAATTTGTATTTTAAAGTACCCTGTATGTTTATATTGTTTTAGAAGCCTAAACATATTTTTAGAATATGTAGATTTAAGATGTGTCATTTCTTGTAACTCAAATTTAGTGAAATTCGCTGTTATATCATTTAAAAGGTTCTGTTGCAAAGTTGAATTTATAGTATAATTTTAACAAAAAGGAGTCTTCTGTATGAACTACTTCAGATATAAACAATTTAACAAGGATGTTATCACTGTAGCCGTTGGCTACTATCTAAGATATGCATTGAGTTATCGTGATATATCTGAAATATTAAGGGAACGTGGTGTAAACGTTCATCATTCAACGGTCTACCGTTGGGTTCAAGAATATGCCCCAATTTTATATCAAATTTGGAAGAAAAAGCATAAAAAAGCTTATTACAAATGGCGTATTGATGAGACGTACATCAAAATAAAAGGAAAATGGAGTTATTTATATCGTGCCATTGATGCAGAGGGACATACATTAGATATTTGGTTGCGTAAGCAACGAGATAATCATTCAGCATATGCGTTTATCAAACGTCTCATTAAACAATTTGGTAAACCTCAAAAGGTAATTACAGATCAGGCACCTTCAACGAAGGTAGCAATGGCTAAAGTAATTAAAGCTTTTAAACTTAAACCTGACTGTCATTGTACATCGAAATATCTGAATAACCTCATTGAGCAAGATCACCGTCATATTAAAGTAAGAAAGACAAGGTATCAAAGTATCAATACAGCAAAGAATACTTTAAAAGGTATTGAATGTATTTACGCTCTATATAAAAAGAACCGCAGGTCTCTTCAGATCTACGGATTTTCGCCATGCCACGAAATTAGCATCATGCTAGCAAGTTAAGCGAACACTGACATGATAAATTAGTGGTTAGCTATATTTTTTACTTTGCAACAGAACCAACTTTTTCTTGCAGTGCTTTAGCTTTAAATTTCGTTTGTAGTATATCCCAAAGTCTTATTTGAGGTTCAATACTCATAAATGACGATAGCTTTTGAGCGTTGTCACGACTGAGATTTCCAACTATTGTCATAGCGTCAAAACTTAATTTAGGATTTTGTGGGTGCACAGAATGCACTCCTAACCGGCTATTAGAGTATCCGGTTTTAGAAAAATTTAAGTTTTCGTTTTCTAAGCTTTGTTTTGCCTGAATTTCTTCTGCTTTTTTAATCATAAAAAAACAACTCCTTAATTTAATTTAAGAAGTCGCTCACCCGAATATATATCTTGAAGAATAAACTTATATCGTTTAATATCTAGATATACAAGATATAAAAAAACAACTTAGTGTTTTTTCTAGGTAAGTCGCTATCACAAACTTTGGCGAGGGAGTGAGCGACTTCTTTTTATTTTGTTATTAATATAACACTATCAAAAGACTTGGTCTAATCAGATCAGGTCTTTTTTTATTTAAGCATTTGTATTATCTGGTAAACAGTTAAAACTACTAAAACACCAAGTACATACTTACTTGCTATAAAATTCTCAAAAGCTTCTCTAAATTTCATTTCTTCAACTCCTTTTATTGCTTTATTCCAATTGCTTTATTGACGTTGAGCCTCGGAACCCTTAACAATCCCAAAACTTGTCGAATGGTCGGCTTAATAGCTCACGCTATGCCGACATTCGTCTCCAAGTTTAGTTAAGGGTTCTTCTCAACATCAATAAATTTTCTCGGCATAAATGCATGTTTACTGTAAAATTGATACTGATACAAATAAAAAATAAAAGGATCGTTGCAAATGAAAAATACTTAGAATAAAATTAAATAAAATACGAAAATTAAAAGGAGTTAAAAATGCCTTATATTTATTTAATAATATCCATAAGTACTGAAGTTATTGGAAGTGCATTTCTTAAATCTTCAGAAGGCTTTTCAAAATTTATACCATCCTTAGGAACAATAATTTCATTTGGAATTTGTTTCTATTTTTTAAGTAAAACAATGCAACACCTACCACTAAATATAACTTATGCAACTTGGGCGGGACTAGGTTTAGTCTTAACAACCGTAGTCTCAATAATTATTTTCAAAGAACAAATAAATCTAATAACTATAGTATCTATAGTTTTAATCATAGTCGGCGTAGTTTCGTTAAACATTTTCGGAACATCGCATTAATTGCTTTATTCCAATTGCTTTATTGACGTTGAGCCTCCGAACCCTTAACAAACCCAAAACTTGTCGAATGGTCGGCTTAATAGCTCACGCTATGCCGACTTTCGTCTGCAAGTTTAGTTAAGGGTTCTTCTCAACGCACAATAAATTTTCTCGGCATAAATGCGTCGTCTTTATAAAGTGTAGCCATCATCTCGTTCATCTTCAAAAATAATTTCTGGTTCATGCCTTTGATATTTTTTCTTAAAGAATTGTTCATCGTTATCATCTACAATCATTGTTTCTCGCATTTTTGAGCTTTCTAAGTGATTATCAATATGGTTAATCAACGAATGATATGTTTCTTCTTTCATCACACCTTTAATCAACTTAAACACATTGTTAAATAGTTTATACGAACGGTTTAACTCTTTTTCTTTTTCTTGATTTTGTTCCAATAAATTATTATAACTATCCGCTAAATCATTGTATTCATCTATTACTTTTCCATTTTTAATCTGTTCGTCTAATAATCTATCTTCTAATCTTTTGTTTTTTTCCTCAAAATCTTTTAAAGCCTTTCCGCTTTTAATATATTCATAATCATCAGTAATGAGTTGAGAAGCTTTTACTTGTTCCTGCAATAAATCAAATTCATTTTTATCAATAACGACGTTACCTGTTTCCTGTGTTTCTTTGTTGAACAGTCCACCAACTTTTTCAGTTTCAAGCTCATATGGGACATTTATAGGCTTTTTTAGAACATCTAAAGCATTTTGATACTGTTCCATTACTTCTTCGCTTTCTTGCTTTATACGGTCTAATTTTCGGCTCTCATGCTCATATTCTTCTTTGTGATAATCTGTTAAATTTTTATAACGACTTATCTGCTCATGTCGTCTCGGTGTAACGCCCCTTGTTATACCTCTACTCAAGTCATAACCACAACTATTGATATGTTCGTTAAATCTATCTTGAAATTCAGTTAGTGCCTTTTTATTACCTAAAACCTCTTTCGCACTCAATCGACCATCTTCTGTAATCGGAACTACCCCATAATGCATATGAGGTGTTTTTTCGTCCATATGCACTGTTGCATATAATAAATTATCTTTTCCATACTCTTGTTCTAAAAACGTTTTAGCATGTTCAAAAAACTGCTTTGTTTCTTCAAGTGTTTGATTTTTAAAAAATTCATTACCAGATGTAATTAAACCATCAATATGTTTTACTGCGTCTTTTCTAATTTTGCGTTTCCCATTATAATTTTGTTCAATTTTCTCATCGATTTTTTGATTATAATCAATCGGACTATCATTGACTAAATCATAATTTAAGTATGATTTTTCTAAATCAATATCCATATTTTCATAATTTTTATTTTGTCTTTGTACATGTTTTTGAATACCTTTTGTATTCGTTTTTGATTTTACTTTAGCAACTCTGATAATAGAATACGGCATATTAAAATCCCTCCACTGCACATGTTTTTGCGTAGCTTTATTTATTAAAGTATAACACACTAGACTTATTTTATAAGTCGTTAGTTCGTGTGCTCTGCGAGGCTCAAACATGTTTTTGTGTGAACACAAAAAATAGACGTGTAAATCACACACGTCTATAAATTCAAAACCAAATTCAAAATCAAAACAAAAGTAACCAAAAATGTGGTTGCTAATAAAATTAATTCTCATAATTATTACGAATAAAATTCTCAATATTTTTTTCGTAATTTGGATAGTTATAATTTCCTAAACAACTTACTTTATTTGAATAATATTTAAATAATTCACAACAAAGCTTAAAAGATTGGTATGTCTTTCTATATCCATTCATCTCAAAAGTAGCTAAAAACATATTGAATTCTTTATCAGTTAAATATTTGTTTATAAACTTATAATTCTTTCCTAAACTAAAATCAAAACCCCTATTAAAGCCAATATACCAAGAAATCATTCTTAATAATTCAGGACGTAAAATATTATTGAAATGATCTAAAGCAAATAATATTTCTCTTCTAAAAACACCCTTTGCTACATACGTTGAGACACTCCAAAACTCATTACAGCAATCATAAAATTCTCGTTCTGTTGGTTTTTTTAACCAATAATTTGAGTCATCTGGAACAATTTCTTGAATTACTAAATTATCTTTATCAACTAAAATTTTTACAAGACCATCAGAATCACTAAAATAACGATTTAAATCTTTTAAATTAATTAATGTAATATCCATTTTTATGCCATCTTTAAAATACATTATATAACTGTAACCATAATCTAAATCAGGTGGGAATAATTCCATATCTTCTGGTTTCTGTATAAACAATAATTCTCCAAATAAACTTAACCAACTTTCTTCATGTGTGAAACACTCAATATCTGATACGAAAAAAGCAAAATCATAATCTTGAAACTTATCTTTTTTTATATTTTCATTAGTTCTTGAACCCTCGAGAGCAATAATTTTTACATTGCTTCGTTGATAAGCAAATTCAGAAACTAAATTTAAAATTTCTTTTTCAGTCCTCATTGTTTTTTCACTCCCAAAATCTAAATTCACGCTGCCAAAAATCAATCTGCTTTTGCAATTGTTTTTCGTTTTCTCGTAAAGTCAATTTCATTATTTCAGTTAAATCAATTGGAGATATTTCTTTGATTATTTTTTTATATTTATATTTAGTTCTCTTATTCAATTCTCCCCATTTGCCTTCTTCATGAATTAACATGTAAACCATTGCTTGTTCATTTAATTTTTCTGGCGAAGTCCAATCTGGTTTCAAGATATGTAAATCATTAAAACAATCATTCCAATAATCCACCATATCTCTTTTAAGTTCAATTTCTACACGCCATAAGTGTTCAGACATAACTTCAACATCTGCATTGTCTTTACGTTCTTGCTTTTTATTGTAAATTCTAATAAATCTATTGCTATCTCTCACACCAAAATACTTTGTTTCTGGTTTACCATTGCGACCGTAAAAAATAGTTTTCTTAACTGCTTTATCAGTCATTGCATAGTAATCACTCAAATCATCTTCAAAATCAAAAGCTAAATCTAATCTTGTAAAACCGTCATCTTCCATGTAGTCGATGATGTTCTGTTTTAACCAAATCATTTCTTCATGTGTAAGTTTATTTGGATTAAATTCAACACGCATATTACGTCTGTCCCAAGTATCTGCTTTCACTTTGTCGTATTCGATATAAACTTTTTGGTTCTGTTGCAAAGTTGAATTTATAGTATAATTTTAACAAAAAGGAGTCTTCTGTATGAACTACTTCAGATATAAACAATTTAACAAGGATGTTATCACTGTAGCCGTTGGCTACTATCTAAGATATGCATTGAGTTATCGTGATATATCTGAAATATTAAGGGAACGTGGTGTAAACGTTCATCATTCAACGGTCTACCGTTGGGTTCAAGAATATGCCCCAATTTTATATCAAATTTGGAAGAAAAAGCATAAAAAAGCTTATTACAAATGGCGTATTGATGAGACGTACATCAAAATAAAAGGAAAATGGAGTTATTTATATCGTGCCATTGATGCAGAGGGACATACATTAGATATTTGGTTGCGTAAGCAACGAGATAATCATTCAGCATATGCGTTTATCAAACGTCTCATTAAACAATTTGGTAAACCTCAAAAGGTAATTACAGATCAGGCACCTTCAACGAAGGTAGCAATGGCTAAAGTAATTAAAGCTTTTAAACTTAAACCTGACTGTCATTGTACATCGAAATATCTGAATAACCTCATTGAGCAAGATCACCGTCATATTAAAGTAAGAAAGACAAGGTATCAAAGTATCAATACAGCAAAGAATACTTTAAAAGGTATTGAATGTATTTACGCTCTATATAAAAAGAACCGCAGGTCTCTTCAGATCTACGGATTTTCGCCATGCCACGAAATTAGCATCATGCTAGCAAGTTAAGCGAACACTGACATGATAAATTAGTGGTTAGCTATATTTTTTACTTTGCAACAGAACCTTTATTTTTAATACACGTGAAAACTGATAGAATATTTTAGTGTGCAAGGTTATATATTAAAAAACATATTATGTATTAGGTGGTTGTGACATGGAAAGTAAAGAGTTGAAAAGAAATAACAGACTTTATAATAAAAGATACCTTCCAGGTTTAGATGGGTTTAGAGCGATTGCTGTTACAGCTATTATAATATTTCATATGAATCCTAATTGGCTACCAGGTGGATTTTTAGGAGTGGACACTTTTTTTGTTATATCTGGCTATTTGATTACAGCATTATTAATATCAGAATATTACATAACTGGAGAAATTGATTTAATTAATTTCTGGTTGAGAAGGATTAAACGTCTCATACCAGCAGTACTATTTATGCTAACCGTTATTTTAACGTATACAGCTTTTTTTAAGCCTGAGATAATATTTGATATTAAAAAAGATACAATAGCTGCTTTTTTTTATGTATCAAATTGGTGGTATATCTTTCAAGATGTAGATTATTTTAATCAATTTGCCATAGCCCCTTTAAAGCATTTATGGTCTTTAGCTGTTGAAGAACAATTTTATTTATTGTATCCAATATTATTATTGTTTTTAGTGAAATTTAAAAATCAAAATTTCACTTTTCTGATTTTATTCATAATCTCTTTAATATCATTAGAAATGATGTTTTTTCTTTCAAATTCAGAAGGTAATAATTCTCGTGTATACTTTGGGACAGATACAAGATTACAAACATTATTATTAGGAGCATTACTAGCAATTATTTGGCCTCCTTTTAGTTTGAAAAAAAACATTTCTAAAATACAAAAGTATATAATTGATTTATTCGGGATTATCGGGTTAGTAATACTTATATATTTCTTTGTAACAATTAGTGATAAAGATATCTGGATTTATAAAGGTGGATTTTATTTGATATCATTTATTACTCTTTTTATTATTGCTAGTGTAGTACATCCATCTGGTTTATTTGCTAAGAGTTTAAGTAACAGATTGTTTGTTTATATAGGTAAACGTTCATATAGTTTATACTTATGGCATTTTCCAATAATAGAGTTTGTACATAGTTATTTTGTAGCGGGACAAATACCATTTTACGTGTACTTTTTAGATATAATTTTGATGGTAACAATAGCTGAATTTTCATATAAGTTTATTGAAACTCCAATTAGAAAAAAGGGGATAAAAGCATTTGCTTTATCACCATTCAGGTATAAAAAATTTATTAGAACTGCTATATTGATTTTATTATTAATTCCTACCTTCTTGTTGTTCAATGGAAATTTTGATAAATATGCAGAAAAGCATGAAGAAAAAAAAGAAACTTCATTTACTAGTAAGTCTCAAAAAAATAATATTCAAGAAGAAAAAAACATTAAAGAAAAAGAAAAGCAAATAGATTTAAATTCCATACAACCGCTTTTACTAGGAGATTCTGTCATGGTTGATATTGGTAACGTATTTCAAAATAAGGTACCCAATGCAGTGATAGATGGGAAAGTAGGACGTCAATTAATTGATGCCAATCAATTAATTGACGAAAAGTATAGTCATTATTCATATAAAAATCAAGACGTAATTTTAGAATTAGGAACTAATGGCGATTTTACGGAAAGTCAATTCAATCAATTAATCAAAAATTTAGGAGAAGCAAATATTTATTTAGTTACGGTAAGGGTTCCGAAGGAATATGAACAAAATGTTAATAACCTTATTCATAAAGCAGGAGAAAAATATAAAAACGTTCATGTAATAGATTGGCATAAAGAATCTGAAGATCATCCAGAATATTTTGCCTATGATGGTATACACCTTGAATATGATGGTGCCAAAGCTTTATCAAATCTTATTATTGAAAAACTAAAAAGTGTACATAAAAGAGGCTAAGATTAAACAGTTATATAAATTATAATTATTGAACAAATATTTGTTAGTAAGACATTAACTCCTTTTAAAATCGAATTTTTAAGTTTCTAACATATTGCCCTTTTCTAGAAGTAACTACATTTTATTTGTATTACAAAATACTTTTTTTTAAATAATTTGTAATATCAAAGTTATTTTGGTTCTGTTGCAAAGTTGAATTTATAGTATAATTTTAACAAAAAGGAGTCTTCTGTATGAACTACTTCAGATATAAACAATTTAACAAGGATGTTATCACTGTAGCCGTTGGCTACTATCTAAGATATGCATTGAGTTATCGTGATATATCTGAAATATTAAGGGAACGTGGTGTAAACGTTCATCATTCAACGGTCTACCGTTGGGTTCAAGAATATGCCCCAATTTTATATCAAATTTGGAAGAAAAAGCATAAAAAAGCTTATTACAAATGGCGTATTGATGAGACGTACATCAAAATAAAAGGAAAATGGAGTTATTTATATCGTGCCATTGATGCAGAGGGACATACATTAGATATTTGGTTGCGTAAGCAACGAGATAATCATTCAGCATATGCGTTTATCAAACGTCTCATTAAACAATTTGGTAAACCTCAAAAGGTAATTACAGATCAGGCACCTTCAACGAAGGTAGCAATGGCTAAAGTAATTAAAGCTTTTAAACTTAAACCTGACTGTCATTGTACATCGAAATATCTGAATAACCTCATTGAGCAAGATCACCGTCATATTAAAGTAAGAAAGACAAGGTATCAAAGTATCAATACAGCAAAGAATACTTTAAAAGGTATTGAATGTATTTACGCTCTATATAAAAAGAACCGCAGGTCTCTTCAGATCTACGGATTTTCGCCATGCCACGAAATTAGCATCATGCTAGCAAGTTAAGCGAACACTGACATGATAAATTAGTGGTTAGCTATATTTTTTACTTTGCAACAGAACCTCAAATTCTACCTTTTGACCTTCTTCTAAAGATTTGTAACCTTCTGCTACAATACCAGAAAAGTGAACAAATAAATCACTACCGTTTTCTCTTTCGATGAAGCCAAAACCTTTTTCTGCATTAAACCATTTTACTGTACCGTTATTCATATAGAATACCTCCGCGTGCTTTTGCACATAATATTTGTAACAATTTCATTTATAAAAAAGAGGATATTCTAAAAAATACACTACAATTAAATTCACGAGCTTTTATTACGTTAGATTAACTATAAACCTTTTAGAGCGATAAGTAAAGGTTTTTATATAATTACTGTTATATAAGATGAATCTCAATATTGTTTTGAGCTATATAAAAAAGAGCGAGATGTTGCTTTAGTAAAGTCGTTCGAAATACAATTTACGATTAAAAGACTAGGTCTAATTGAAATGCATCTTTTTACATATTTGAGTTATTTCTATATAGTATCAAGACAAGAAGAAACTCGTTTTCAACTCGTTTCTAAACCACGAAAAAACAACTCACTTTTAAACTTTTTGAATCGTTGTTTTATCAAAACCAGAGGCATATTTCAAACCATATCCAATTGCTCTATCCATGCTAATATGGGCTAACCAAATCAACGCAATACCTAACAACAAATTCTCTCCTATCGCTAAATAAAGTAGAGTAATCAATATTGGAATTATATAAGAATGCCCAATATTATAAACATAACTACCAATTTTATTGTTAAGTAAATATCCCAACATAAAGACATCAGGCACTAATAAAAATATTAAAAATAGCCATACTGAAAAACCAAACATAAAATAAACAATCACAGCAGTAATAAAAACAAAAGTATTTTCTAACCTAATCAAATTCCCCATAGAAGCCCTTCCTTTTTATATTAGATTACTAAAAATAATTGCTTTATTCCAATTGCTTTATTGACGTTGAGCCTCGGAACCCTTAACAATCCCTAAACTTGTCGAATGGTCGGCTTAATAGCTCACGCTATGCCGACATTCGTCTCCAAGTTTAGTTAAGGGTTCTTCTCAACATCAATAAATTTTCTCGGCATAAATGCGTCATTTAAAGCTAGTTAATCATCTATACTTAATTTAAAAATTTCTTCTTTCTTATCAGTTAATTCTTTAAATATAATTTTCGGCTTTTTTTCAGAAAGCAATATGTCAAAAGCCTCATTATAGATAGCTTTCGCTTCTTTAGATTTAGATGTAGAAACTCTACTATAAATATTTCCTATCTCTTCAAGTAAACTAGCGCTTTTTTTATAGTAAACTAAGCCGTCTTTATTCGCTTCAAGGTCAACAAAACCATTTCTAATTCCATATTTTAAAGCGTAATAAAGTAAAATAGCCGAAAATATTATATATATAAATATCAAATTAATACCCCCTTTTTTAACAAACTTTATCACAATAGTTATCGCTTTACAGGTCTGTTTTTCATCGTTATAATCTAGTTAAATCCCGTAAGGGCGCACTTACACGTTTGTTCCAAACGGTGCGAAAACCATAATCGACCTTCGTCGATTTTTTATTTCAAAATTAAAGAAACGGCTTGAGATATTCCGAGTAGTTATAAAAATTAATTTGTCTTGAATATTGCTACTACATTCTTGAAAAAGTGATGTAGGTTTATAGCCCATAACTTTTTGAATTCCATCGACGATACGGCGTCGAAAGAAAAATAAAGGCACTCAAATTTTTGTAAGAGTTATGATAAAGTTTGCTAAAAAGGAGTGTTTTATTTTTATGACTATCAAAAAGATTGTGAATGATTTATTGAATAAAAAATGGTCTTTAGAAGATTTGTTTTGGTTAATTTTCATGTGTGTAATATTTAGTACTTTTACTACACCATTTTTAGGTATTCCGATTGGAGTTATTGCTTATTTTTTCTTTTTTTATAAAGATGATGATTTTGATGAGATAGCAGAAAAATATGATTATCAAGACGAGAATAAGAAATAGACCACGCATCTATGCCGAGAAAATTTATTGATAATGAGAAGAACCCTTAACTAAACTTGGAGACGAATGTCGGCATAGCGTGAGCTATTAAGCCGACGATTCGACAAGTTTAGGGATTTTTAAGGGTTCAGAGGCTCGTTGTCAATAAAGCAGTTGGAATAAAGCAATCTTGAATATAACAATATTGTTAGTTTTGATCCTTTTTTTCTTTGTTAGTATTGATGTAAACAAAGTTTAAGGGAGGTCAAAAATTATGACTTTAGACATTTTAGGTTATGTATTCGGAATAGGTTTTGTTGTGTTTGGAATTTCTGCTTTGGTTCTTTGGGGAAATGAAATTTATAAAATTATAAGTAAAAGTAATAAAAGAGTTAGTTATAAACAGAGTATTTACTGTGCTGGAATAGCTATTATATGTGCTTTAGTTTTGGTTATTATATCTAATGTTTTTTAGGTTTTGGAAACGAGTTGAAAACGAGTTTCTTCTTGTCTTGATAAAGTGCCCTTAACAGTGAAAATAAATCTGTTAAGGGCTTTAATAACAATTTTATGGGAATAAATTCATAATTATTTAAACCAGTTAAGACTGATGATAAATATTGTTATAAATAAGGCGATATATATAATGCTAATCATCGCATTAATGATTTTATGCTTTGTTTTATCTGTATTTATTTTTTTGATTGTTTTTCCGTTCATGTAATCTAGAATTTGTTTATAGGTAAATAGCCTATTTTGCTCTTTGTATTTATCAACTTTAATAGCACTATATCCAGAAAGAATTGCTAGTAATACCACTATTATATAGCCGTAATTACCTAGAAAGTGTAATGCAGGACCTATAGAAAGGGCAGTTAATATACTGGATATCCCCATAACGAATGTCCAATTATTAAAATGTTTATTACTTAATTGATGCTCCATAGTTTTTATATCTCCTTTAACTAAATGATCTAAAGAAGTATTAAAAATTTGGCTTAGTAAAATTAAACTGTTTAAATCAGGTATATTTTTGTTTCTTTCCCAATTGGATATCGTATGTCTTGTTACATGAATTTTTTCTGCTAAATCTTCTTGGGATAAATTTTGTTCTTTTCTGTATTTTTGGATTTGTTTACTAAGCTCCATTTTTATCGCTTCCTTGTTTTTCAATTTAGTTAATTTAATGAAATATAGCTATACAATGTTTTTTGCATTAACAAATTGTTACTGCAAAAGATGTTTTACATTGCTGATAAATCAATGGTTTTGATTATTTTAGAAACAAGTCAAAAACGTGTTTCTTTTATTTGGGTAGGATATAAAAATAAATCAACTTTAATTTATAAACTGTTATAGTTATTTTTAGTATATAATAAATAAAATGATTGAAAAGTTGAGAGTTATTTAATGAAATTAACTTAAGAAGATATAGAAAGAAAATGAGAATTTCAATGACCATAGTAAGTTTATATAATAATATTAGGTGTTTCAAATATAACTTTTCAAAATTAAAAATAGCTCAAATAATTGAATATAGGTATATTTTCAACAAGTTTTTTAATATCAATTACAAATGTAGGTGGAAAAATTACGTATTCTATATACTTAAATTTAAAATAAATAAAAAATTGTTGATTCTATAAAGTAGATATAAAATCAAAATGGGATATACAAATATTGGAATGAAGAATATAAGTCATATAATATTTTGAAATTTTGGAGGTATAAAATAATGGAAAATGAAAAATCAATTAAAGAAGAAATACAAGAGTTTTATTTAAATGGGGGTAAATATAACGAAGAAGAAATTGATTTTGGAAAACGTGAAGGATCAGAATTGTTATAATAAAATGATTTTCTATATTTTAAAAGTCCATTTTTAAATGATTGAATCATCGTATTGTTTTAAAATAAATTGAAATATCAAACATGTTTCATGCGTATAATTAAACAAATAATAATAGAAAAATATAAAATTGAGTGATTTGGTATGAAAAGAATGAGTCATTATGATAACGAAAAAATCATTTTTATTCATTTAACTTTTGTACAAATCATTTATTTTTTATGCTGAAAGCAGAATAAAAAATAAGAGCATAAGGAAATACAATGCCACTGACGTGTCAATCAGCATAGCTGATGTATTTTTCTTACCATTCCTTCGTCATTTGCTCTCACTATAAATGCGGTTATACCAGTATTTATAGTACATTTACATTAGACAAAAATGAATTAAGTAATTTTTATTCTATAAATTACGAATGGCATTATTAATGTGAACACCAATCCTATAAATAAAGCCTATTTAAAGGGCTTCAGAGACCTTTTTATTTTAATAGAATAAAGAATTTTGAAGTTTTATTCTAATAGAATAAGCCATTTTTGACAAAATGAAATATCAAAAACGAAATTTAAGTAGGTATAGAAAATGAATTTGTGTTATTCATTGATACTTAAAATTAAAAAAAGTTAAAAAGCAATAAAGCAAACCGCAAATTTTTTTATGTTAAATTTTACGTTTTGTAAATTTATAAGGAGCTATTTTGGTATGAAGAATTAGAAGTTTATTCACTAATGATTTTTTTAATCTCTTCTTTTTAAAAATCATTTTTGATATTTGATTATGTGCAAACGTGTTCTAATTTATATAAATTGAGAAAAGAGCAAGGATTCCTTTTTCAGAAATCATTAATTTATGATTTATTTGATTAAGTAAACAAAGCGCTTAATAGATTAATTATTTCTATTAAGCGCTTTGTATTTTAGATATGTATTGTCTCATTTTCATTTAAACGTATCTTTCTTTATGCATTATTGACTGCTTATAAAGGAACATTGGTAGACAAATGAATAATGATAATAAATACTACATTTATTTATAGATCCTTTGCTTTTTCATTTTTTTGCGTTTTTAATTCCTGATTTTTAAAGGCTTCTAAAATCTCTGGATGTTTTTCTTTAGCATAAAATACTAACAACGCATCCATAAAATCTATTTTACTGTCTCGTTCTTCTGCTACTAATTCATCAAATAATGGTTTGAAAGTTCTGTGTATTTTAATAGATGTTTTTTCTCTAGTTATTTTTTCTTTCGACATTTAAAATCCTCCTTAAGTATAAAACACTTACAATTTTATTAATGCATCTAAATAAACTGTAATAGTATTTTAGTTAGTTCATCTTTAACTAATTCATTTCAATATTTGCAAAGTTTTTTAATAATATACTCATATTTATTATAAACATTTTGACTTTAGAAAAAGTGGAAATTGTATTATTTTAATCGAAGTAACTATATTATTTTATCTTTGAGATGACATAATTCAACTTATCGGAAGTAGATATGCTTGTACATTCACAGATGATATAATAATGAAGTCGCCTATCTCTCAGGCGTCAATTTGACGTAGAGAGGAGGTGTATTATTTTGTTAATCTTTTTCGTTCACATCGTTGCACCAGTCATCAGTGGCTGTGCCATCGCGTATTTTACTTATTGGCTCAGTAAGCGCGATAAATAATTAAATAGGCGACAATGGCCAACACCGTAAAAATCCCCTCACTACGGACATAGTGAGGGGATTGGTGTATTATTGCTAATCTTTTTCGTTAATTGTATTATAACACCGCGGTGGGTAGGAATGCAAAAATAGTTAGAATAACTATTTTGTTTATAGTGTATATAGTATAAAGCAATAGTATCTAGATATCCATTCGAACAACTATATTCCCTAATTGATTACTTTTTTTAAGCTCTTGAAGTCCTGAAATTATTTCATCAAAGGATAAAATTTTACCAATGATGGGCTTAATATTATTTTCAAGTAAGTATTCATACATGTCCTTGAATTCTTCTTTACTACCTACGGAACTACCCAATATATTTATTTGGGGATAGAAAACATCTCTTGCGGATATATTTAATGTATCACCAGAGCTTGCACCATATAAAACTATGTTACCATTAGGTTTAATTATGTTTATATAATTATTGATTATCTTTTCTCCTAGTCCATCTAATACTAAGTCTACATAATTAATATTTAATTGATCTTTAAAATTATTGTTTGTATTGATTAATTTATTTACTGGAAGAGGGGCGTCGTATTGTTTTCTGCTTGTTCCAATAACAAAGCAGTCGAACTTCAAAGCCATTTGA
Source organism: Staphylococcus sp. FSL W8-0271 (assembly GCF_038006605.1). NCBI lineage: Bacteria > Bacillati > Bacillota > Bacilli > Caryophanales > Staphylococcaceae > Staphylococcus > Staphylococcus sp. FSL W8-0271. The sequence goes on along the minus strand of NZ_JBBOVM010000002.1, from coordinate 24,390 downwards.
GCGGCTATTAGTGCTACACCGCCACTAATTCCAGATATTAAAATTGATTGTCTTTTTTTTAATTGTCCTTTTGTAAACAATAATCTATAAGCAGTTAATGCTGATAAAGATAAAGTAGCTGCTTCTTCCCAAGTGTATATATTTGGTTTTAAGAACACTTGATTTTCATTGAGTACCACATATTCAGAAAAAACTCCATTGTTGGGAAAACCTAAAATATTAGGAGAGGAAGGAGGATTATCTTTTTTACTCCAATTAGTTACAGGATTAATAATAACTTCGTCTCCTATATTTATAGATGTAACGTCACTTCCAGCTTCTACAATTATTCCCGCACCGTCGGAACCTAGGATAAAGTTAGGATTTTCCATATTATGATTCTCGGCTACATATACATCGCGTTGGTTTAAACCAACAGCTTTTATTTTAATTTTAACGTCATTACTATTAATTTTAAAATTTTGATTGGTCTCACAAATCTTCAATGTGCTTAAACCATCTTTTCCAGTTTGTCTGAGCTCTTTCAAATGAATCATCCTCAAATTTTAATGATTATGTTTATAGCTAATGTCTAATTTGTTAAAGACTGAGCTTATTGCTAAACATAAAGTGTCGATATGCTCTTCTGTATGATTAGGAGTTACATTAATTCTAAATCTTTCTGTTCCTTTTTCTACTGTGGGGTAATTAATTGGCTGAACATATATGTTGAAATTTTTGATTAATTCTTCTGAAGCTTGTTTACACTTAGCACTATCTCCAATAATTACTGGGACTATGTGAGTTGTACTCTCTGGTAAAATAGGTATGTCATATTGATTAAGTTTTTCTCTTAGGTACATTGTACGTTCATGTAACAGATTTCGTTCTCTATTCGATTTTTTAATATGGTTTACACTAGCAAGACAACCTGCAACAATACTTGGTGGCAATGCAGTGGTGAAGATAAACCCTGAAGCGAAAGATCTTATCATATCAATGATTTCATGTTTACCTACTATATATCCTCCTATGACACCGATACCTTTAGCCATTGTTGATTGTATAATATCTATTTTGTCTTCTACATCTAATAATTCTGAGTAACCCGCACCGGTTTCTCCATACATACCTACAGCATGAACTTCATCTAAAAAGGTTAATGCATTGTATTTTTCTGCTAATTCAGCTATTTCTACTATTGGGGAAACATCTCCATCCATGGAATAAATAGATTCAAAGATTATGACTTTTGCTCTATTTATTGGGTAGGACTTAAGTTTATCTTCTAGACTATTTACATTATTATGTTCAAATATTTCCTTATCATTTTTAACGCCACGAATTCCATTGATAATAGAAGCGTGATTTTTAGAGTCAGAAAACACGACCATATCGGGGAATTTTCGTAATAAACATTGAATTGTAGCATCATTAGAAGAATAACCAGTTGGAAAAATTAGAGCGCTTTCCTTGTGGTGCCAGTCTGATAATGCGTTTTCTAATAAAGAAAAATATTTATGACTTCCTCCAATATTGCGAGATCCTCCAGCACCACTGCCATATTTAATAACTGCGTCTATCATAGCAAACATAACGTCTTTATTTTGAGACATTCCTAAGTAATCATTGCTGCAAAACACATTAATTTCACTATTATTACTTTTAGCTAATGGGTACTCTCCGCTGATTCTATTAATATCTTTAAATTCTCTGTATTGGTTATTATTTTTCAATTCAACAAGCATATCATTTGCTCTTTTTGTATAAATTTAAATTCTCTCCTTATCTGTGAGTATATTTAATAACTGAATAACAATACCTATAACAACGACAACGAATGCGCTATAAATTAAAAAAGCAACGGATAAACCTTGGGATAATAATAGACCTCCTAATGCAGCTCCAACAGCACTTCCTAAATAGTTTAAAGAGCTATTTAATGCGACAGAAGCACTCCCGTGATCAGGATGGTTTTGCAATAATATATGTTGTTGCGGAGCTTGAGTTGCCCATCCCATAGCCCCCCATAATATAAAGGGGATAAGACCTAACACAGGTACTTTAATTAAAGTAGGTATAGCTAAGATACTAAGACTGAGACAAATTAAGATAAGCAGCATCAAAAACTTAGTGTTTTTGAATTTATCTATAACAATGCCTACGCCAAAACTACCTAATAACCCACCAATGCCCCAAGCAGTTAAAAAGATAGTTATATATTTTGGTGAAAGTGCATCATTTATGACTTGAGAAAGATATGTGTACAAACCTAAACTAGCAATAGCTGCACAAACAGTGACCGATACAACACTTAACACATGTGGGTTAACAAAAAGTGAAAATCTCTCTTTTAAACTAGGTGCTGCGGGCATTTTAAAATTTGGTAGATAGGTAGCTATACTAATAAAAGCTATTGCACTTACTATTACAATTATGGCAATTGCAAATCTCCAATTAACTAAGTTAGCTATCTGTAGTCCTAAAGGTACACCAATAACTGTACCGATACTCATTCCACCAACAATAAAAGCGAGTGCTTTGCCTTTGTTTTTATTATCAACCAGATGTCCTCCTGAACTTACTGCCATAGGAGAAAATAATCCTGCCCCGAGTCCAGCTATACATCTAGAAATAATATATATTGAGTAATTAGGAGATAACATCGTGGCGAAATTAGCCAATCCAAATGTTAGTAAAGCAATGAGTAAAATACTTTTAACTGGAAATTTTGCTAATACTGTTGAAAAAATTGGTGCCGATAAAGCAAAAAAAAGTGTAAAAACTGTTACGCCTTGACCAATTTCAGCTCCACTTTTATTGAAACTATCTCCCATATCAGGTAGTAATCCAGCTACAATATATGTGTCCATACCTAAGGCGAACATACCTAGTGTTAAAATCCAAATTCTTTTCATGTTAACCAATCCTATCGAAATTATTTATATTTTTTTGTATTACATCACTTTCGTTAAAATCATAATCTATAGTGCCTTTATTCCAATCATGATCTAAAAATGTATTTAATAATTTTTGAATATCAAATACATCGTAATTTTTAGAGTGATTTGAAAAATACCACTGTGTATCTTCTACAATTGATTCCAACATTAAAGTTAAGCGCTCAATTTTTTTCTTGTAATCAGATTTTATACTCAAGCTATTAAAGTTTGTGATTTCAATTTGTTCTCCGTTCTTTTCTTTATATATATGGAGTGTATCTTCGAACCAATTTGGTGAGTCATAAGAAAGTTTTACATAATAATGATCTTGACCGATTAAATCCTTTAGTACTACATCAATAGATCTTTCAACGTTCAAACTTGTAAAGCTACTATAGCCAGTTATGATTCCATCTGATAATTTTCCTGATAAAAATATACTATCAGGTATATATTTGTCGCGTTTTACAGAAAAATTGGAGTTTGTAACAATAGAAGAAACGATTTTGATTTTGTCATTAAAAAGCCATTCTAGCGTGTCTAAAGGATGAATGATTTCACTTATAACACCTACAGTAGGCCGGAAATCATTCATTCTATTTTTTTTCCAAACAAAATTTATACGCTTAACACTTAAATTATTTGATTCTATAAAATGTTTCAATTTTTGAGTTGCTAATGAAAATCTTATTACTGTACTTAAAATAATTGTTTGCTTTTTAGTATTAAGAAAATCGAGTGCTAAATTTAGTTCTTCTGAATTAGATACAAAGGGTTTTTCACATAAAATAATACCTTCGAAGTCTTTAAGTTTTTGTAGAATATTAATATGATAAATATCATTAACAGCTACTATAACCATATCTGGATTATAGTCTTTAAGAGAAGCATCAAGGTTTTCATAGTAAGTGATATTTACATCTTCTTGTTTATTAGAATAATAAGCTAAAGTTACTTTGTTTCCATTATTATTTTTTAAATAAGATAGTGATTCATAATACATTTTTCCAGCAAAGCCCATACCTATAATTAAAATTTTCATATTATCAATCCTTATATTTTTAACATTCTTTAATAAAAGTATTTTCTATACTTTTATTAAATCCCATTTTTTCATACAATTTTTCACCATGTTCTGTTGATTGTAGAGTGATTTTATTAACTGATTTTTCTGAAAACCATTCTATTAGATGTGCTAAAGTTTCTTTTCCTAAGCCATTATTTTGAAAATCTGGGTGAACAATTAAGCTGGATATCCATCCAACTTTTCCACTCAAAGATCCTTTTATAGGTGCTCTATTATCAATAATGCCAATACCCATAGAAGTTAGTACACCTTCATCATTCATACTAATTACTATATTGATGTTTGTGTTTTCAATATTAATTTTCAACCAATCACAAAATGCATTTTGAATAGTATTTAATTCTTCAACATTATTACTACCATAATGAGAGTTTGGATTATTAAGTAATAACATTCTTAAGTTAGAAACTTTAGAAATATCTTTACGTGAAATGTTTCTAAAGCTAATCATATATTCACCTCCAATTATTTTTCTTCTTTTAGCGTAGTATTATATTGTTTTTAGTGGAATAATGAATGTATTAAGAGAGGTATAAAGTAAAAGTTAAAAGGGGAGTAATATTTATGAATATAGATTATATAGAAGACTTCATTAAAGTTGCAGAATGCCAAAGTCTTAATCAAGCATCAGATTTACTTAATATTAGTACTCCAGCGCTTAGTAAGCGTATTAAACATATAGAGAATTACTTTGAGTGTGACTTATTTTATAGAACATCTCGAGGCATATTTTTAACTAAAAATGGGGAGATAGTATTAGAAAATTTACTTATAGTAAGGCAAAATTTCAAAAATTTAAAGTTACAAATTTTTGAATCAATTAATTCGAATATAAGACTAGGTTTACTTCCTAGTTTCTCTTTATATAAGTTAGAAAACAGTAAGAAAAAAATGTTGGATAATAATATAGAAATTAAAATTGAAAATAATACTCAGATATTGTTAGAACATCTATATAATGGAGATATAGATGTGATAATCGGTGATATTACATCTAATGAGAGTCAAAAATTGTTTTATAAATATGTATATTCTGAAGATTACATGATTGTTTATTCAAGAAATTCTGGGTTAATAAATAACGATAGTATAGCTGTAGACACACTTAAAAATTATAAAATTTTTGTTTTGACCCCCCCTTGTGACACTTTGGCCTTTATAAGAAAAAATTTTTCTGAGATGAAATTGGAAATTGAATACAAAGATAATTTAGAGTCCATATTTGCGAGTGTGAAAACGGGGCAAGGTATTACAATAATACCTAAATCTTTAACAACTAGAGTTGAAAGCATGAATCTACAAATTTCTAAATTGGGAAATTATTCAAGAGATGTAGGTTTAATAGGATACAACAAAAAAACATTGGATAATGTGTTTGAAATGTTACCTGAGGTGTAGTTAGGTTATTCACGAACCAAATTATTTTATTATCTTCTACATAAGGTCTTGGCGTGATAGTTCTAATAATTTTAAGTACATAATTCAACTTATCGGAAGTGTATATGCTTCAAATGATACAGATGGTATAATAGTGAGGTCGCCTTAACTTCCGGCGATATTTTCGACGGAAGGAGGTGAGACCAGTGGAGCTACTTTTTGTTAGTGTAATTGCACCTGTTGTTTCAGGATGCATAATTGCGAGTTTTACGTTTTGGCTAAACAACCGCAATAAATAATAAGGCGACATAGCCCACCAAAAAGAACCCCCAACCTACTGGAATAGGTTGGGGGTTCGGTGTTCCAATGGAACTACTTTTTGTTAAACATATTGTAACATCATAGTGGGTAGGAATGCAAAATAATATCATATGGAAGAAAAAATGTTAGATGCTGCTCTTACTAGTATTAATTTTAGTTTATTTAATACAATTATTATATATACAGATATATATATGTATATATCTGTTTAAAGCATTTTTCTATATATAAAGGAGTTTAATAAGTTAGATAGAAAAATATTATTTTTAATCTTTTGGCATCAATAATATTTTATGCAAGTTTAATGTTAATGCTTTTTAGTCTCATATTATTTCATAGAAAACACTATAAGTTATAATATGAAATTGCTAAATTTTAACAGTAATAGCATTATTGTTAACCGCGATCAATGGAATGGCACATTCAAAAGATTTGTCTCAATGGATTGTATTTTTACAATTGTTTCCGCATTTACTGCAATTGAAAAACTACTTTATAGTCAAAAAGTTTTAAATCCAAAGTTATAATATTAATAAATTTAGCATCGATTTTTCCTGTCAATATGAATTTTTTACACTCTCTAATACTAAGTACTTAGTGATTGTACCATGTTTATAACTGTAGTGAATAAAGGAGAGTGCCATTTATCTTCGTGATATACATAATAAATAGAAACTGCATTACTATATCTTTTATGTGCAGTTAAATCATTATTCATTAATTCATTTTCTATGCTTATATAAGGTAACAAAGCAATACCTAAATTTTCTTTTAAACATGATTTTATAGTTTCTATACTTTCAAATTCTATATGAGAATTTATTAGCCTATTTGTTGTATTAACAATATCTTCAAATGTTTTTCTAAATATACAACCATCTTCTGTAACTAAAAGAGTTTGAGTTTCAAGTAAATTTCTTAACGGGGTGATATTATATTCCTTTCCAGTAACTAATATCAAATCTTCTTTAGTTAATTTATGATAACTTAGTTCGTTTTCATTTTCTTGCTCCAAGACAAGAGCTAGATCAATATTTCCGTTTTTCAACTCATACTTAAGAGTATGTGGTTGTAGGTGCTTTATTTGTATATTTACTTTTGGATACTGTAATTTCATTTTTTTTAATAAGGTAGGTAATTTGTAAGTTAACAAAGTTTCAGGTGCTCCAATAGAAATGTCCCCTGATAATTCTTCATCATTGTTTATATCTCTAGCTTGTTTTTCTAAATTTATAATTTCCATAGCTTTCGGAAATAGTATTTTACCCGTCTCATTTAATATGACTTTTTTACCAATTCGATCGAACAAAGGTTTTTTTAATTCATTTTCCAATTCATGAATATGGGCAGTAACAGTTGATTGAGCATAACCTAAGACATCTGCTGCATGAGTAAATCCACCACATTTTACAATAGATACAAAAGTTTTTAAGTGTCGTATCTCCATATTTTCACCTCTCTTATCATTTTAAGCGATTGTACCATTTCCTTATATCAATTTCCTTAATGAGAAAAAGTTTTGTATGTTTAAATTAATATAGAAATTAAATATTTCTATATTAATTTAATTAGAAGGGTAGCATGAAATATATGAGTTCTTATGCTTTTGGTAAAGTGAATTTTGACGAAAAGAAATTAGAAAAAGATTTGCAAACCCACACGACGTTTCCCAAAATTTCAGAGGAATATGATGAATTTAGTTCAGGTTTTTGGATGAACTGTACTTTATGGGGGGCATCAGAAGATGAAAAAGATACTCAATATAGAGATTATAATCACGAAATTAAACAAACTAGTTATGGAAAGCAATTACCTTATATAAGCAATTTCATTCAAGAAAACTTTAATATAAAAAATTTAAAAATGGTTAGAACACGGAATCTTGTTGATGCTTTAATTATGCCTCACAGAGATTTTGTTGATTTAAATAAAGAAATGGAAAAATATTTCAGAGTATTTATACCATTAGAAACAAATGAACTAGCTTTCCATTCAGATGAAGATAATGTTTTTTGTATGAAAAAAGGAGAAATTTGGTTTTTAGATGCTGGTATTATTCATGCAGCAGCAAACTTCTCTAATAAAAATAGACTATTCTTATGCCTAGACTTTGTTTTTGACGAACCTTATACACCTAAAGATATTTTTACAAATAAAAATTTATATGATGAAAATATTAATCCTTATATAGTTGAACGTGAGGAAGTAGACTCAAATTATGGAGAAGAAATCATTAGAAATTTAAGTAATGTTATACATCACTATACTTTTAAAGAAATTGTATTCCTGTTATCCAAACTACATTTCTATAAAAAAATACCTATTGACATTTGTTATCGTTGGCTATTAGAAATATCTAAAAGGACAAATGATAAAGAGATGATTAAAAAGGCTAAACAAGTAAATGAATATCTAATTGAAAAAAGAGAATTGGGTGAACATTTTTCTTTTTCTGACTGGTCAACTTAATGTTACCCAAAAGTAAAGTTAGTACGAAAGACTGTGGCAATCGAGTCATTCATATGGGTGGCTCGATTATTATATTGAGGTGAGTAATAATGATTAACAATACAAAGAATTATTCGAAAGCATTTATAACAAATATGCTAGTTCCGGTTACTTTTATAATCATGTGGTCGAGTGGAGCGATTTTTGTAGAAAATGGATTGAAGTATGCCAATCCACTTGCTTTTTTAGTATATCGGTATCTATTTTCAATGCTTATTTTATGGGGGATTTATTTTTGGTTCAAATCCAAAAAGAAAAAAGAAAATCAATTTCCTAGATCTTCAAAACAATGGATACTGGTAATTTGTACTGGTTTTTTACAACAAGTGGGTTATCAATTATTTTTCTTTTTAGCACTAGATTTTAATGTTTCACCAGGATTATTGTCGATAATTTTAGGGGTACAACCTATACTTACAGCGTTAATAACCAAAGAAAGTAATACGAAATTGCAATGGGTAGGACTCATATTAGGTATGTTGGGGCTTATATTGGTAGTTGTACATAACTTAACTACAGGATCTATGTCTACTATTGGAATTATTTGTTGTTCTCTTTCTGTATTATCAATAACCCTAGGGACATTTTCACAAAATAAGATTAGTATTAGTCTGATTCCTAATATGGTAATACAATATACCATTAGTTTTATTATATTTATCACCTTTGCCCCATTTATAAATACATTATCTATAAACTTAACTTTTTCGTTTATCATATCACTTGCTTGGATGGTACTAATTATATCTATTGGGGCAACTATGTTGTTGTACTACATGATAAATAAAGGTAATTTGACAAAAGTTACAAGTTTATTTTACTGTGCCCCACCTCTCACAGCATTTATGGATTTTTTAATTTTCGGGCATAAAATGACTATACTTACTTTATCAGGACTAGCCTTAATAGTTATTTCCTTAATTATGATTAATAAGAAAAATGAAAGTAAGCCAGGCTCTTGATATTTATAATAACTTGAATGAAGCTTTTTAAAACGTTTTATTTTTGCAACACTGACATCAACATTAAGACATTTAGGTAAACTGGAAAAAATTTTTACTTAAAAGTAACAAGTGATAAATTTTTTATAGACGTAATTCAACTTATCGGAAGTGCATATGCTTCAAAAGATACAGATGGTATAATAACAAAGTCGCCTTAACTTCCATAGGCGAAATTACTATGGAAGGAGGTGAGCATCTGTGGACTTTTTATTCGTAACGGTTATTGCACCTGTGATAACTGGATGTATTGTAGCTTGGTTTACCTATTGGCTAAATCAGCACAATAAATAGGCGACTATCCACATCACATAAAGAGCCCCAACCTACGGCAATAGGTTGGGGCTCGGTGTATATCTATGGACTTTCTATTCGTTAATTGTATTATAACATCATAGTGTAGAGGAATGCAAAGACCTACTACAGTCCATATTTATTTTTTCTCATTTTAAAAGCAACGTCTCCACCTTCTAAAATTTGAATGACAGAATTTCTTACTGAATTATTATCTATGGATCCTAAGTTTTCATTATTTATAGTTCCTTGGCCGTTTTCATTTTCCATTGTCACTATTAATTCTGCGTCACCAAATACAGGTATGTTAGCGTTATGTGTAGCAAAGATAAATTGTCTGTTAATTTTTAATTTTCGGGTATTTTCAACTAAATTGTTTGTTATAAAAGAATTATCTAAATTATCTTCTGGTTGATCCACTAAAAGAGGGTCTTCATTACTTAAAGTTAACAGATTTAAAATAGCAGTACACTGTTGTCCTTTTGATAATTTATTCAGGGATCGGAATTTTGTATTTTTACCACTCCCAACATTTAATTGTATATCTATAATATTTTCTATCTCGATTGATTCCAAACGTAGAATCCTTTCATAGTCCATATTTGAAAGGATATCTGCTTTATTCTTTTTCAACCCACTATCTTTATACTCATCGTATATAGCTTCGCTATCTCTAGACTTAATTAAGCTAATAAATTTAGGTAAATTAAAATTTTGATGATTTTTTATCCATTCCAATGTTGAATATCCTAAGCCGTTCTCCTCTTTGAGAAATTCTATTAAATTATTAACATTTGCATATGGTTGAATTTTGATATTTACTTGTCCTTTTAAATAGTTATTATTTATTTTTTTGACGCATTTGTTAAGATTCTTCAATTCTTCATCGAATATTTCTTTTAAATCTTCTTTAAGTTGCATTCTTTCTTTATTAAGTGTTTCAATCTCAATGTTAACTTGAGAAAGTTTTGTTTCTAATGGTTCGATAGAAGTTATTTGTTTTTGAGTCTCAGTATATTCATGTGCTATGTCTTCTTTAGTTTTACCTTCTATATCATCTAAGGATTTAATAGCTTCATTGATTTCTTTCTCAACATGTTTTTTCTTTTCTTTCCAATCATTATAAACCTTGTCTATTTCGCTTTGGGTAGTATTTTTTAATTCAGTAAAGGTAGACTTTATTTCTTGTAATTTTTCATTATGATTGTTTGTAATACGTTGAATACTATCAAAGATATCAATATGTTTAATTTCTTTATTGTAATTTTCTTTAAAAGGTAGAATGATGTTTGTTATAGAAATATCATTATCTTCAATAACTTTTTTAGTATTTTTTATGTATTGCTCTTCTTTAGATACTTTACCTTGTACCTCTAATTTCTTTCCAATGCCCAGTTCATTGAAATGTTTTAACTTCTCTTTTAATTTAGGCAATTGATTGATTTTTTTTTGTAATTTTTCAAGTTTTTCTTCAGTTTTAATTAAAGATTCTGAATTTGATTGTAAGTTACTTTTTATTTCTTCTTTTTTTTCGTCATTATTGTCATTTTCGTTTGAAAAACGATTTAAAATTTTTAATTTTGCATTTTCATCTGTAGTTAAATCGATAATTTCATTTTGACTATAAACCTCTATATTAGGAAGGATGTCTTTAACTGTATAACTAGACACATTATTGTTTATATCTTTAATTATAGGGTCTTCATTATATCTTTTTATTATCTTAAATTGTTTACCGTATTGTGCATGTGATGTTACAACTAATTCTACTTTTCCACCGATTCCTAAATTAGATTTACAGATATTTTCAAAAGATGTGTTTGCATTTTGACTCATAGGATTTATGTCTAATGCATATCGAATTAATTCAATAAATGTTGATTTTCCAGCTCCTCTACCACCAATAATTGTATTAAGATTTGGGGATAAATCTAGCGAGAGGTTATCTAAGTACCCCATAGAAATTTTTATTTCATTAATAGAAGAATGTGGGTATTTATTGTTAATGTCAAAATTTAATTTAACCCTAGCTTTAGGATCTCTAAAGGCTAATTTAAAACTTTCAAAGTTAAGTTTTGACATTTTAATTAAGCAACTTGATGTATCTAAATCTAAATCTTCAGGTTTACTAATATCTTTAGCATTAATAAGAGCAAAAGGAGTTTGCTTTTGATAATTAGGATCTTTGTTTTTAAGTATATTAATATATTTAGGATCTACTTCATTTTTTTTTGAAGGTATTTGTGCTGCTACTAACTTATCCGATTGCCAGAGGTTATTATGTTTTCCTTTCAAGACGCCATTATCACTGGTAATATGTGCTGCATACCAAAATCCCCCCCTATCTAATACTCTTTGCGTAATGTCATGAAAACTCATAGTACTGGGGGAATTGCCGTCTTCAGGGTTCGATAATCCTAGTTCTCCTAAGTATCTCTCTAACTCTTGTTCTTCAGTCTTCTCTGAAAATAGACAAACAATATGAATTTTTTCTGATGTGGAAATTTCGAACCCTGGAAATACAAGAATTCCTTTAGATAATAAATAATTTCTGAGTGTACTTGATTTATCAACATTTCCATGATCTGCTAGCCCAATAATTGATATGTTGTTTTTAATACAATATTTGTATATAGATTCATTATATTGTTCCTCTGTCATTTCATGTTCTAGTCCTCTATATTTAATATAACTATATGGATTAACTTGCAAAGCACATTTATAAAATTCAGCGTAATTTTTAGGCATACTATTATCTCCTTATTAATAAAAATATAGTTCTATATTAATTATATAACAAATACTACTCATTATGTGATTTTATAATAACTTTATAATGTGATTCTCCTTGTAAAAATAGTCGCTTTTTGTTCAACTTAAGTACACCCTAATCATACATACAAAGTTGTTGAAAATATCGCAACTAAGACGTATGATTAGGGTGTATATTAATTATGGAGTGAAAATAAATGATTATAGGCTATGCGAGAGTATCTTCAATAGATCAAAATTTAGAAAGACAATTGGATAATTTAAAGACGTTTGGCGTAGAGAAAATCTTTACAGAGAAGCAATCAGGCAAGTTAGTGGAAAATAGACCTGTATTTCAAGAAGCACTCAATTTTGTAAGAATGGGAGACCGATTCGTTGTGGAGTCTATTGATCGTTTAGGACGTAACTATGATGAAATTATTGAAACTGTGAACTATTTAAAAGAAAAAGACGTGCAGTTAATGATTACAAGTCTACCTATGATGAATGAAGTGATTGGTAATCCTTTACTAGATAAGTTTATGAAAGATTTAATCGTTCAAATATTAGCAATGGTTTCAGAACAAGAGAGAAATGAAAGTAAACGTCGACAAGCACAAGGTATTCAAGTTGCGAAAGAAAAAGGCGTTTATAAAGGCCGTCCTTTACTCTATTCATCGAATGCTAAAGATCCTCAAAAACGAGTTATCTATCATCGAGTTGTTGAAATGTTAGAAGAAGGACAAGCAATTAGTAAGATTGCGAAAGATGTTAATATCACAAGACAGACAGTTTATAGAATTAAAAATAATAAGGGATTATCTTGATAAATGGATTGTCAATGCAAATAAAAGCTTCTCACAGCGTTTCAAAACACATAATGTAGGAGGAGATTGAAATAGAAAATATTACTAAAAGATATAACTATTTATTATTTAAAAGTGTAAATATGCTTAAAACAATTGAAATAAAATAATGAACTTTGGTAATCTAACCAAAAGGAGGGGTATTTTGGATAGATTACTTAAATATTTAATTTCAGCTATTCTTTTTACAGTAGGAACATTTATTTTAATTCTAATTTTTGATTATTTGAAATTGTCGCCTAATGACAGTGGTTTTCTTAATAACTTAGAATTTATAAAATTTTTTAACACTCCAGAATTTAATGGCCTTTTTACATTATGTTTAGTTATTTCTTTTTTAATTTTTGTTTTGGGCTTACTAGGTGGTTTAAAAAAGAATAAAAAATGAAAAACAAATTTTTAAATGAAAGATACAATTATTCATTATGATATAGTTAGTCTAGATATAGGTAAAAAAGCAAGGTACATTAATAAAAATGTACCTTGCTTTTTTAATTTACTATTTAAAATAATCTCACGTATTAAATGAAAAAACTCATAAATGTGTATTTTATCCTTCAACAATAACTTAAATAAATCACGTTATTTAAACTCTTTAGAATTATAAAGTGCTATTGAAGAAAAATATGAAATAGCTAAAATTAATAATGCTAATAATAAATAGGTAATAGAAAACATTATATCAGTTTGCACTCTTTCAATAAAATCTAAATTAATAATTTTTTTAAATGTCCAAGAGGATAAAAAGTAAACTGCTATTGATATCATAGCTGCTAAAATTAAAATTAAGTCAGCTTTATCTGCGCCTAATAAATACGTTAAAAAAAAAGCAATAGCTGCAACTATGATGCTAATAGTAATACCCTTCATTACTTGTGAAATTGTTAAAGCATTACTACTCATTAAATTTTCATTAAAAAGTGAAAATATTAACATAAGACAAATTGTTGTAATAAGGCCTAAAATTAATAATATTGCAAAACATATAAAATGTGAGGTGACAATAGTATTTTTTTTAATAGGTAATGTAATCATAAACTTAGACCATCCTGAAGATGTTTCTGTTTTTAATACCTCCATAGCAGGTAACATCAAAAACATAGGAATCAATATAGTTATAATATCCAAAACAATATTTTTTTGATCTATAGTTATAAATAGTATTATGGGTATTAATAAAGCTAGGAAAAAGTATAATATAATACTATTTTTTACAGAATAAAAATGATTTAATAATAATCCCTTCATGAGCTACCCCCTACTAAAATTTTAGATACTTCTTCCAAAGTAACTTGTTTATTATTTCTACTTTCATATTGTTTGTTCACTTTTTTATTTAATAGTAATGCAATATGGTTCTCAACTTGTGTTTTTTTTACTATACTCTTTACCGGTACATTTTTTATTTCATCTTCAGAATGAACAATAAGTATTGAATAATTTTCTATCAAATTCGATTTACTTTCATTAAGAATAATTTTTCCATTATCAATAAATAAAACTTCATTACAAATATTACTAATATCTTCTATAATATGTGAAGACATTAAAACTCCACAATCCTCTTGCTTTGCAAAATTTTTTATTACATCTAATAATTTTTGTCTACTTTCGATATCTAACCCTGAAGTAGCTTCATCTAATATTAATAATTTAGATGCGTGTGATAAAGCAACTGTTATGGATATCTTCATTCGCATACCCTTTGAGAAATTTTTTATTTTAGTTTTTTTAGGTAATTGAAAAAATTCAATATATTTATAATAATCTTGAATATTCCATGTTGAATATATATTATTTAGGACATGATTTAATTGAGTAACATTTAGGTTTTCAGGTAATTTTGCATCATCAAAAACGACACCAATGTTTTCTCGAAAATATTCATTTTTATTATTAATGTGTTTGTCAAAAAAAGTTATTTGACCAGTATCTTTTTTTAATGCATTTAGTATAGTATTTATAGTCGTGGATTTGCCAGCCCCATTTTTCCCAACAAAGCCAACAATAGAATTTTTTTTAATTACAAAAGAAACGTTATCTAAAGCAAAATCACTCTTATCAAAGGTCTTTTTTAAATTTTCAACTTTTAAAATATCGTACATATTTTAGCACCTCTTAAAATAGAGGACTATATAATTATTTATAATTATATAATCCTCCTCAATATAAACATGTAATACTAATTACTTCTAATTACCATTAGCAATTCTCACTAACTGTTGATAATCCTGCTGTAGCTGTAGCTGTAGTAGTAGTTACAGTAGTAGGTGTAGCGTTTCTTTCAGAAAAATCGCCTTCCTCAGTAAAAGAAATTTTTTGCAAATTTAGTACTTCATTCATTTTTTCACCCCCTTTCAATGCTCATTATCTATAATAATGGTAAAAAGTTTTTATTATTGCTTAAACCAATCAATATACCTGCACTTCCAGAAAAAACATCAAATGATAATCTGAAACCAAAATGACTTGGATAAACAAGATAATCTTCTTTATCTATCAAAAATAAATTTAAGTTCTCTAGTATTGTATTAGTGTAATTGCTATCATCTAAAATTAAATTTGATAATAATAAATAACTACCAAACCCCTCAAACAAACCACCATTTATAGTAGATCTAATATAATAACAAGGTAAAATGCTTTTTATTTCATTCTGGTATATAGCATTTCCTTTTGCTTCTTGAATTTTTTTTAATACAAGAGCTAATCCAATACTTCCACCAGATAAGTAAGGAAGTAATCTATTGTATTTATCAACTATATATAATACTCCATCTTTTGACTTAGTATTTTTTAAATCTTTTTTTATATAGTACTGTGATTTGTCTAAATATTTTTTATCATTCGTAACTTTATATAATTCTAAAAAGAATAAGCTTACACCTGACCAACCATCAATAAGTCCTAAATTAACCGCTGACCAGTCCTTTGTTTTTATTTCTTTATTTTTTTCAGCATATTCATTAATAAAAGCAGCAATTTGTTTAGAATTTTCTAAATATTTTGTTTCTTCTGTTTCTCTAAACGCTCCTATTAAAGACAATCCAATTCCAGACAAGCCACTTCGTAAGGTTACATCTTGTTTATCTATTAAATTTATTAATTTATCAAATTGTGATAATGCTTCTTTTTGATAGCCTATTTTATATAAAACAGCAATTATACCAGAAAGTCCTGTCAATAAACCTGGATCTTTAATAGTATTAAGTTTAGGTACTAGAAAATTTTCTATCCATTGCAATGCTTTGCTAGGAAGGGAACCAGTAAGGTATAAACTCCAAATAACGCCTGTACCTCCTGTCAAGAAATTAAGAAAACCGTAGTTTTGTTCGTATTGTCGAATATCACCAGGTATAGGGCACTCTTTTAATTGGAAATTTTCTATGATACCTTTTCTAAGTTTTTTTATTGTGTCATTAAAATCATTATATTTTAACTGTTTTTTTGTTTGATAGAAATGGTTTGAATTAGTCATACCAATTTTGTTATTACATAAGTTTATTAAATTTTTAATAGTATGGTAAAAATCAGTCCCATAATTATATTTTATCCACTGATAGTGCTTTTCACTTATTAAATCATCAATTTCTTCTGAAGAATGAATAGGCAAAAGGCAGAATTTGATTACTTTTTTTAACGAATACCAATCTTTAGAAGCTCTATTATTAATTCTTTTCGTAGAAAAAGCTTCAGTATGCATACCTGCCTTTCTAAAAGATTTAGTGGAAGAGCTAGTTTCAAAGTCAATTAATTTAGGATCTAAGTTTTCAGTGACTATTATATTAGCTGGTTGCAAATCTCCCATTGCTATCCCTTTTGAGTGAAGAGAAAGAAGCACATCAACTAATTTAGGCAGAAATTTTTTCATCTTTTTTTTATAATTATCTAAACTTTCAAATTTCATTATTGGATAATTTTTCGACAACCATTTTTGTAAATCTATTCCCTCAATATATTCTTCTACCAAAAATCTATGTTCCCAAGCATAAAATGATTCTATAAAATTCACTGTACCGTATATATCTAAACTTTTTTTTAAAGCATGCTCTTCATTTTTTTGTCTTTGTATAGAATCATCAAAATTACCATCAAATCCCGTATTAGGTCTGGCTTCCTTTATAATAACTTTTTTATCAGTTGTCTTAATTTTGGCTAAATAAACTCCTCCACTATTGCTAAAAGTTAAAGCATCTAAAATCTCATAATTATTCAATTTATTATTCTTATAATCTGGTTCATTAATATTATTAATTGAATCTAAATATTCATCAAAAAATTTTTTAAATTCAGGAACTTGATAAAAAGGAGTACGTTGATCAACTATAAGTCTGTCAGATTCGTCTTTAATACATAACTGCCCTTTTTCATTATATATTTTGCTAAAACCACCATATCTATAGAATACATTACTATTTTTCCACCTTTTATCATTTAAAATATACGGGCCATTTTTGAAAGATTTTAGTTTATTTGCTAAGGAATCTAATAAATGTAAAAATTGTTTTTCATTTTCAGGGTACACAGCGATAAATTTACCAGATTTCGCTCGATCTGCATTTTTAGAATTAGTTTTTGTATATAAAGAAAAATTAATTAGATGTTTAAAAGAAATTTCATATTCAATTAAAACTTTACTCGCTGCTTTTAAAACCTCATATACTTCATTAATATTTGCACTAATATGTATCTTCCAACCTTGAGATGGAAGATCATTTTTGACATTCATATAATATTTCCAATCATTGTCATAAGTTACATTATAAGATTTTGGAATATTTTCAATTTCAAAATCACTATAAGAATTAGACACATTATTAGTATCTTTAAAATATAAGTTATCTTTAACTAAGTAATTATGGTATAAAACATTCCCATTCAATTTATATCTCCCCTATCTTTAATTTGTCAGGGTTCTTTTTACCCCCGTTATAATTAACACCAAAATTTGAAATATCACTATAAGAGCTAATATTTGATTAAATATTGCAGATTTAAAAAGGGGTAAAAAATTTAAAGGTAATGAATTCAATAAGTTACTTAAACCATTATTTCCAGTTTTTAAAGGACCTATCGTAGCTTCAATAAAATAAAAGACGATTGCTACAATGACTAAAGATAATATTGTATAAATAATATCCTTTAATATACTGCGTTGGGCATTGTTTTGAGACATAATATCTCTCCTCTAAAATTGTAATAATACTCTGCATTGTGAATATAACATCAACTATGGTAATTTTAAAGTAAATATAGAATTTTTTTTATAATATTGGAGGCATTAAATTAATGGAAATTTTTAAATATTTACGTTTACCAAAACCTTTTGAAGTTAGTAAAAATAATATTTGGACCACTCACAAATTGCATGAAATTGTAAAAATGGCTTATTTAAATTCGGAAATGCCAGGAGGAAGTTGTGATGATAAATTTATCAAAAGGACGATAAACTTAATAGATAGTCTTAATCTTTCAAATAAAACAGTTTTAGACATCGGTTGTGGAATTGGAAAACATACATATGAACTAGGAAAATTAGGATATTCAGTTACAGGAATCGATATATCTGAAATTGCTATTAAGTATGCTAAAGAAAAATTCGAAAAAAAATTAAACAACATTGAATTTATCAATAGAGACATTTTCACTTTAAATTTTAAAGAGAAATATGATTGTTGTTTAATTTCTTATTATCTCTATTCTAATTTTTCACTATATAATAGAAATAAGTTATTAAAAAAAATATACAGTATATTAAATGATGGAGGAATGGTTCTATTAGATGTTCCAAGCATATATAAATTTCAACACATTAAAAATTCGAAAATATGGGAGTATGAAAATAGAGTAGAAGATCCTTTTTTTCAGTTATCAACTATTAAAAAATATAATAACAAAATTTTATTAAAGAAAAACAATTACTTTTTTGAATCTGGAGAAGTTTTAGAATTTTTTGATTGGGAGAAGCACTTTTCAAAGCAAGAACTTTCTAATGAGTTAAGTAAAAATAGTTTTATTTCTCTAAAGTTCTATAGTAATATCGGTGGAACAAATTTTTTTTCTAAAGGAGACCACACTATTGCTATTTTAGCCAAAAAATTATAGCATCCTATAAAAAGAAGGTGATAATGTGTATAAGGATAATCCTCTATTATACCTATTCAAGAAAATTTCATGGCCTTGGTCTTTAATTGCTCTTTCAATCTTCATTTCTTCCTTAGGTAGCTTAACCGGAATTCTAATTCCTCTTTTTACAGGGAAAATTGTAGATAATTTTACTCATGGAGGGATTAATTTTTATTTTATAATTATATTCTGCTCTATATTTATTTTAAACGCATTATTAGGAGGAATAGGATTATATCTATTAATTAAAATTGGAGAGCATGTAATCTATTCTATACGCAAATTATTGTGGAAACATTTAATATATTTAAATACTACATTCTTTGATAGGAATGAAAATGGACAAATCATAAGTAGAATAACTGATGATACCAATCTTATTAATATTTTTATTTCACAAAAGCTCCCTTCTTTATTTCCAACTCTTTTGACAGTAATAGGATCAATTATAATGTTACTAATTTTAGATTGGAAAATGACGATGTTAATATTTACTGTTCTTCCAATCTTATTTGTAATTATGATACCTTTAAGTAAAATTATACAACGTATTTCTTTTAAAACACAAAAAGAGATAGCCGATTTTAGTGGATTTTTGGGAAAAATCATCACTGTTATACGTTTAGTAAAAGTTTCTAACACAGAAGAGCAAGAATTAAAAAAAAGCTATAAAAGTTTAGAAAAAATATATATATTAGGAATTAAAAGAGCTAAAATCTTCGCACTGATTCAACCCCTTTCTAGTCTAACAATTCTATTATCTATAGGTATTATCTTAGGTTTTGGAGGCATTAGAGTGGTTGAAGGAGCTATTACATCTGGTACTTTAGTATCTATGATTTTTTATGTCATTCAATTATCGATGCCACTAACTAATTTATCTACTCTTTTTAATGATTATCAAAAGGCTGTAGGTGGAAGTCAAAGAATTTATGAAATAATGAAAGAAAAGGAAGAAAATTATAATTTATGTACATCCACTAAACCTTTTGAAGATGGTGACTTAATATTTAAAAACGTTTCTTTTAAATATAAAAATCTTTGGATTTTAAAAAATTTAAATTTATATATTGAAAAAGGCACTACTGTAGCACTTGTAGGGCCTTCTGGCTCTGGTAAAACAACTATACTTAATTTAATATCACGAATATATTCTATAAACCAAGGAAATATAACTATTAACAATAAATCAATATATGATATTGATTTAACTTCCTTAAGAAAAAATATTGGCCATGCAATGCAAGATAATAATTTAATTAGTGGTAGTATAGAGCATAATCTGATGTATGGCACTAACAAAAAAATAAATTATTCTGAATTAATAGAATATACACAATTGACGAATTGTCATAATTTTATTCAGCAACTTCAAAAGGATTATAAAACTGTAGTTGAAGAAAATGGAAAAAATTTATCTGGAGGAGAACGACAAAGAATAAATATAACTAGAAACTTCATAAAAAACCCTAATATTTTACTGTTAGATGAAATTACGTCTAATTTAGATAGCAATAGTGAATTGAAAATTCAAAGAGCACTAAATCATTTAATGAAAAATAAAACTATTTTAATTAGTGCACATAGGTTGTCAACTATAAAAAGTGCTGATAAAATAATTTTCCTTGATAATGGTGTAATAACAGGAGAAGGGACTCATGAAACTCTTTTAAATACACATGATAAATATAGGAATTTTGTTTTATCTCAAAAAATAGACTGAACCTTTCTATTTAAGCTTATATTATTTATTTTACAATCTTTTTTAGCTAGTATATCCTTAATCCTACGTCGTGCATCTATTCTTCAGATGATTCATTATTTTTATCTATGTTGTACATAAACGATGATTATCATAAATCCAGTTAACGTAAAAAGGAGCATCAAGTATGTAAACTTGGTGCTCCTTTTTAATTGCAATTAGTTACCAAACAAACGACTCCAGAAACCTTTTTTAGGTGTTTTTTCTACTTTATCATCAGAATCATTATTTGTTTCTTTAGATGGATTATTATTATCTTTCAGTAATTCATCTTCTTCTAAACTGTTATCATTACTCTCTTCAGGCATCTCTTTATTTTTATCTTCTATATCTTCTGCTGCTGTTTGACTTTCTTGTGGCTGATTAACATTTTTAACTTCTTCAGTAAATTTTGCTTCTTGCATATTAGCATTTTGTCTATCATTCGTAGACGGATCAAAAGAATAATTAAGTTGTCTTTCTTCTTCTAATTGATTCTCCAATTTTTGAATCTTTTTATTACTTTCCAAAGCTAATATTTGTTGATTTTCAAGCAATTTTGATCTTTCCTGTAACTCTTTTCTATAAAATTCTATTGTTGTGTTGTGACGACTTTCTTGCTTTTCAATCTGGCTATTTAAGGTCTCAATTTGGTTTTTTAATACTTCTATTATTTGAGTGTCATTTTTAGATTCAAGATTAATATTATCTGATTCATTATTTTCTCTATTCGCTGTGGTAGTTTCGAATCCATATTTCTTTTTATTTTCATTCACCCTTTGAACTATTCTTTCTACATCAGTATCTTCTTTAATGAATGAAGTATTTTCTTGCTTTATTGTTTCTATATTTAGTCGTTTAATATTATTAAAAATTGTTTGTTTGCTAACTTCTAATTCTTCACTCAACATTTTCACACTTTTCATATAATCAACCCTTTATAAACAGTTTATCAACCTTTTATAAACCATTATAAAACTATAGATACTTTAACACAAGATAATGTGGCGTAAACAAAAAGATGTTTTATCAAGGGTTTGTAAAGGGTTGATTGAGTTTTATCAAGGGTTTGTCAAAGGTTGATAAACCTTTGATAGTTATCCATTTTCTCCTTTTATAACCTTATTTAAAGTGCTATAATATACTTAACATATCAAAAACCCCCAACTACTGGTAATAGCTGGGGGTTGGTAATAAAACGTTATAGTACGTTTGTTTAATATAAAATTTGTACTTGTATTATATAATGAATAACATCTTAGTGCAAGCTCCTAAATCTTTAAATAAATGTAAAGCTATATAAAAGCGTTTTATTACCTCTTACCACACTAAATTTCGGAAAGAGGTTTTTATTATGTCAAATTTCAAAAGAATTACAATACAAGAGTTTGAACAAGAAAGATTTTATAAACTATATAAGTTTTTATTTGAAGATGATTATTTTAGAAAGCTCAGTGACTCTGCAAAAATTGCTTATTGTATGTTTAGAGACCGGTTCGAATTATCTAAAATAAACAATTGGATTGATGAAAATGGGAATGTATATTTAATATTTACTACTAAAGATTTATGTGAACTTTTAAATTGTGGAACTCAAAAAGTAACCAAAATTAAGAAGGAATTAGAAAACTTTAATCTTTTAGAGCAAGAAAGAATGGGTTTAAATAAACCAAATAAAATTTACTTGCTAGAACCTAAAAAGCCTTATAAACACAGTCGTAATATGGAATTTCGAAAATCAAAATTCCAGAATAATGAAAATCAAAACTCCAGAATTTTGAAAGTCAAAAAACAAGAATTTCGAAAATCAAAATCAAATGATACTGAATTTAATAATACTGATTATATAGAGACTGAGAATAATGATACGAATGATTTGAATGATACCAACAGCAATATTTCTACAAATACCCATTCGAATCATACAAATCATCACCATACTGAATTTAATAATGATGCTTTAAAATTCCAAGTACTTGAAGAATTGCCACAACAAATTAAAGATTACTTGAGTAATTTTGAAATTAGAGAAATTCGTATTATTAAAAGTGTTTTACTAAAAGGAAAAAAATCATTTAATAACGCCCATGATACATATTATCGTTTAGAAGACGTGGAGTTCGAACTTGTCAGCGTCTTAAAACGCTTTAAAGCGATGTTGCTACAAAAGCATGAAACAGTTGAAGCAATGCAAGGGTATCTAATGCAATCGATTAAAGCTGAGCTTGAAGAAATACATGCACTTAATATGCGCCGTCAAAACATGACTAAGTACAATATCTTTAACGAATAATTCAAATGATCTTACAGCAATCAAAGAGACTTCAAAATACTCGGTTAAGTCATCTAGTTTTTTAACTGATGATGACGAAAAAAATCAAGAAATCGTAAATGATTTAGAAAAAGGTTTATACCGAAAACGTATGTTGAGTTATGGTGGTTTGCTAAAACAAAAACATAAAATTTTAAATTTAGACGATGCCGAAGATGGTAATTTGATTAATACAAGTGATGAAGATAAAACAACAGACGAAGAAGAAAAAGCACATTGAATTACGGCAATTTGGAATTTTGAAAAACAAAATTATTACTTGAAAAATTTGAAACGTTAGCTTAAAAGCTAGCGTTTTTTTTATGCTTTTTTGCCCCTGCGGGAACTATAGCGTTCAACCGGCATGGTTGACCAGTTTACATGTACAAAAATAATTTTGTGCGTAACTGGGCAGTGTCTAAAATTTCAACACTGGTTTTGCTCAAATTTTTGCTTTTGGAAATAGCATATATTTATTTTGCTCATATTTGCATCTTAAGAGCTTATATAAGTTTTTAGGTATAAAACTATATGAATTACCCCTAAATCTTTAAAATGCCCCATTAAAATTCAAAATAAAGGTATTTAAAATTTTAAAAATAAAAAAGCTACTAGCAAAAAACTAGTAGCTTAAATCTTAGTTAAATTTTGATGTAGTATTAATTTTTATATCTACGCTACAACGTCGATTCAAATTCGTGCAGTATTAATTTTTATATCTGTGCTGCAACACCGATTACTTAAAACTAAGATTAAAAAAATCGACGAAGGTCGATTATGGTTTTTGCACCGTTTGGAACAAACGTGTAAGTGCGCCTTTACGGGAATTAACTAGATTATAACGATGAAAAATAGACCTGTAAAGCGATAACTATTGTGATAAAGTTTGGTAAAAAGGAGTTTTGAAGTTGAAAAAAACAGAACGTAATTTATTTTCTATTTTCTTATCTTTAGGAAGTCTTTTTGCTATCTTTAGTGGTTTCTTTATTTTGGGCATTGGAATGTTAATTGGTGGAGCAACTTTATTAACTAAAAGTATTTCTGAAGAATAAATCAATTAGGTTTAATAATCTAAAAATAAAAGGG